>PLZT01000266.1:52156-52407 GCA_003152255.1 Methylocystaceae bacterium
TCCACCGCCGAGGACTCCAACGCCTTCTATCGCCGTAATCTCGCGGCGGGTCAGAAGGGTCTCTCGATCGCTTTCGATCTCGCGACGCATCGCGGCTACGATTCGGATCATCCTCGCGTTTCCGGCGACGTGGGCATGGCCGGAGTCGCCATCGACTCGATCTATGACATGCGCACGCTGTTCGACGGCATTCCGCTCGATCAAATGAGCGTGTCGATGACCATGAACGGCGCGGTGCTGCCGGTGCTGGC
>PLZT01000189.1 GCA_003152255.1 Methylocystaceae bacterium
CCATCCTGCACACGCTCTATCAGCAATGCCTCAAGGCCGACGCCGAGTTCTTCGTCGAGTATTTCGCCATCGATCTCGTCATGGATGAAGAAGGCGTGTGTCGCGGCGTGCTCGCCTGGAATCTCGAAGACGGTACCTTGCATCGCTTCCGCGCGCATATGGTCGTGCTCGCCACCGGCGGCTACGGCCGCGCCTATTTCTCCTGCACCAGCGCCCACACCTGCACCGGCGACGGCAACGCCATGGTGTTGCGCGCGGGACTGCCGTTGCAGGACATGGAGTTCGTGCAGTTCCACCCGACCGGCATTTACGGCGCCGGCTGCCTCATCACCGAGGGCGCGCGCGGCGAGGGCGGTTATCTCACCAATAACGAGGGCGAACGCTTCATGGAGCGTTACGCGCCGAGCGTGAAGGATCTCGCGCCGCGCGACATGGTCTCGCGCGCGATCACCATGGAGGTGCGCGAAGGCAGGGGCGTCGGCAAGCTCGGGGATCACGCCTATCTTCATCTCGAACATCTCGATCCGGCGATCCTGCATGAGCGCCTGCCCGGCATCTCCGAGAGCGCCAAGATTTTCGCCGGCGTCGACGTGACGCGCGACCCGATCCCGATCATACCGACCGTGCACTATAATATGGGCGGGATACCCACCAATTATCACGGCGAAGTGTTGACCAAGAAGGGCTCGGACGCCGACGCCGTCGTGCCCGGGCTGATGGCCATTGGCGAGGCGGCTTGCGTTTCCGTGCATGGCGCCAATCGGCTCGGCTCCAATTCGCTGATCGATCTCATCGTGTTCGGCCGCGCCGCTGGCCTTCGCGCGGCGGAACTGGTCACGCCCGGCGAAACGCTGCCGGAACTGCCCGCGAACAGCGCCGACGCCGCGTTGGCGCGTCTCGACGGCTTTCGTTACGCCAATGGCGGAACTTCGACCGCCGCGTTGCGCGAAAAAATGCAGCGGGCGATGCAGACGCATTGCGCGGTCTACCGCACCGGCGAGGTTCTGGCCGAGGGCGCGACGCAAATCGCCGCCATCTGGAAAGAATGCGCGGACGTAAAGGTCACGGACCGCTCGCTGATCTGGAACTCCGACCTGATCGAGACGCTGGAGTTCGACAATCTGATCGTCCAGGCGGCGGTGACGATCGAGTCGGCGGCCAACCGCGAGGAATCGCGCGGCGCCCACGCGCGCGAGGATTTTCCGGCGCGAGACGACGCGAAATGGATGAAGCACACGCTGGCGACGATCGACGAGGAGAAGAAGGCCGTGGCGATCGATTACCGTCCGGTGCATTCCTATACGATGACGCAAGAGGTGAGCTATATTGAGCCGAAGGCGCGGGT
This sequence comes from Methylocystaceae bacterium, assembly GCA_003152255.1. The sequence goes on from PLZT01000189.1 coordinate 1,346, forward strand.
GTATTGATGCGAGCGTGAGGGACGGGTGATGCGGAGGACAGTCGCCGTGCTGCTTGGAGCCATTGCGCTGCTCGAGGCGAGCCTCGCGAGCGCCGCGCCGGATCTTTCGAGCTGCGGCGCCAAGGAGTTCGAGCGCTACATCGGCGCGCCGGTCGAGGCGTTGAAGCGCGTTCGCCAAGGCGACGTCCGCTACGTCTGCGCGGGTTGCGCGATGACCATGGACTATAACGCGGGGCGCTTGACGGTGATTTACGATCCCAAGACCGAGCGCATCAAGAGACTGGACTGCAACTAAGCCGACAGACGGCAGATAGAGCGAGACATGGTCGAATTCACCCTTCCCCAAAACTCCAAGCCACTTGAGGGCAAGACCTGGCCGCGCCCGGATGGCCCGAACATTCGCGAATATCGCATCTACCGCTGGAACCCGGATGACGGACAAAACCCGCGAATAGACACTTATTTCGTCGACGCCGATGATTGCGGGCCGATGGTGCTTGATGCGATTCTTTGGATCAAGAACAAGATCGACCCGACGCTGACCTTCCGCCGCTCCTGCCGCGAGGGCATCTGCGGTTCCTGCGCGATGAATATCGACGGGACCAACACGCTCGCCTGCACCAAGGGCGTGGACGAGATCGAAGGCGCGATCAAACTCTATCCGCTGCCGCATATGTCGGTGGTCAAGGACCTCGTGCCGGACCTCACCGGGTTTTACGCCCAGCACGCGGCGATCGAGCCTTGGCTGCACGCCGGGCAAGACCCGGAAAAGGAGCGGCTGCAATCGCCCCAGCAGCGCGCCAAGCTCGATGGACTGTATGAGTGCATCCTGTGCGCCTGTTGCTCGACGTCTTGCCCGAGCTATTGGTGGAACTCGGACCGCTATCTTGGCCCCGCCGCGCTGTTGCAGGCGCATCGCTGGATTTCGGATTCACGCGACGAGGCCGGCGAGGAGCGTCTCGGCTATGTCGACGACGCCTTTCGGCTTTATCGCTGCCACACGATCATGAATTGCACCAAGGCCTGCCCCAAGCATCTGGAACCGGCCAAGGCCATCGCCGAGTTGAAAAATCTGGCGCTCGCCAGACTTTCCTGACTTACCCGGCCGCCTTGGCGCATTCGGCGGCGCAGTTCGCGCAGGCCGCGCCGAGCGCCGTGCATTCGACGACGTTGGGAAGCTTGTCGCAGTCCCTTTTGCAGGCGAGACACAGATCCGCGACCGTGCGGGCGAAGGCCGGCGCATAGGGCGAGCCAAGGCCCGCGAGCGCCGCCAGCGCGCCGCAGGCGGCGACCACATCGGCGGCCGAGTTGGCGCAATCGGCCAGAGCAACTTCCTTCGTCGCGAGCGCGGCCAGCGCCCGGCGCAGGCAATTCTGGCCGGCGGCGAGGCAAATTGAACTGGACCGCGCCAACGCGGCATAGCTCTGCTTCGGACGAAGCTCTTGCGGGGCGGGTTTGGCCGGTTTTTCCGACGCCGCGGACGCCGGCGCCGTTAGCGCCGCGAATCCAAGCGCCGTGACAAAACTGCGTCGCTCCATCTCTCACCCGTTGAAGCTAAAGAAATTCGCCGATCCGCGTGGCCGGACTGTCATCTAGCGACTATAAGCCGGTCGCGGGCGAATTTCATCGGGGAAGCGACATGGCCGCGCTGGCGCATCTTGACGCGCAGGAGTTCATTAACACCTTCATCTCTCTGTTCGTCGCGCTCGTGCTGGGCGCCGCGATCGGAGCCGAGCGGCAATATCGCCAGCGCACGGCGGGGCTGCGCACCAACGCGCTCGTGGCCGTCGGCGCCTCGGCCTTCGTCGATCTCGGCATGCGCTTGAACGGCAATCTCGGCGCCGTGCAGGTGCTGGCCTATATCGCCTCTGGCGTTGGTTTTCTGGGCGCCGGCGTCATCCTCAAGGAGGGCATGAATATTCGCGGCCTCAACACCGCCGCGACGATCTGGTGTTCGGCCGTCACTGGCGCTTTCGCTGGAGCCGACCGCGCCGGCGAGGCGGTGATGCTTGCGCTGTTCGTCCTGGGCGGCAACACCTTCTTGCGCCCACTCGTGACATTAATCGAACGCGCGCCCATCGACGAGAGCGCCACGGAGGCGATTTTCGACGTGCGCGCGACGGTCGCGGAAAGGCGGCGCGACGAGCTGCGCGACCTGCTGGTCGAGAAACTCGAGGCCGCGAATTATCCCGTTCGCGACATAGAGGACATCGAGCGCGACGAAGACGTCGAACTGGTGGC
>PLZT01000159.1 GCA_003152255.1 Methylocystaceae bacterium
CGGCGCCGACTCTTGACAGCGATTTGCGGAAGTGATTCTCTGAAGGTGCGAAACTTTGGAGAGGCTTCCGGGACGGCGACGTCTTTGGGGGCCTTTTCTTTTGCGCGAATGCTCCTGGTTAGGGTGAGAACTGACGCGACCACTAAATCAACTCAAATCCCGAGGCCAACGGCTCTACCATTACAGCGAATAGATTTGGCCGGTGAGCCAAGGGAAATCTGCTATCAGCCCGGCATCTCCTTAGATCGCTCATAGGCCGCAAAAAGCGTCCCGAGTTCTTTCAGCAGATATTCGCCAAAAGCCGGGGCAATTTTTTCATCCACTGCCAACACGAAGCGATTCGAGCTCCGCTCGATTCGAGCCACCGTGCGACCATCTTTGGCGGCCCAGACTTCGGTGGTGGAAGTCGTCTCTTGTAGAGACCTCAAGGCGTCGAAAATCGACGCAAATCGGGCATCACTGTCAAGGGCCAAAAATTCCGATTTCGAAATAAGCGCCTTCGCGATCTCACATCCAGGCGGACTGGCGAGTCTCTTAGCAAGATCAATCCAGCGCGCCCGTCCAGCCTTTGGAGCCGGCCCGATCACCATGGCTATCTCTTCGGGAATAGTGCGCGCAAGAGATACATAACGGCTGACGTCTGCTTTGTCGGAAGACAGAGCGGCAATGACCACAGCGCGATCAAATCCCCAATTTTCGAGTCGTTTCGCAAAAAAAGCGCGCTCGATGAATGATAGATCTCGTCGCTCAAGATTTTCCTTGCCCTGTGCGACAACAAGTTCAGCATCCGTAAGGCGTTTCACGATGGCTTTGACGTTGACGCCCAATCGCTCGGCGGCCCGCACGCGGCGATGGCCATATGCGATTTGATACCTTCCCGGGCTCTCTGGATGGGGCCGCAGCAAGATTGGCACTTGCTGGCCGCTCTCCGCCATGCTCGCGATGAGAACATCAATTGAAGGATCGACATCGAGAACGATGCGATCAGTTATGAAGGATCCGTCGATGTCAGCGGGGCTCACCTCCGTAACGAGATCGCCTGAATCAATTTTGTCTTGAAGCTGAGCGGCGACCTTGGCGGTTTCCGTCAGATGCTGCAACGACGCGCCCATGGCGGAAATGGCACCCGTGCGCACACGATCCCGCTCCACCACGGCGGTCGCGTTGGGAGCTCCCAACGGGCGTTTGGCGAATATAGCGTCGATGGTATCTTTCCTGGTCATGTTCAGCTCCGACCCCAAGCAGCGCGAACTAGGCTTTCAATCTCGCCGTTCACAGCGTTGAGCGCCTCGATCGCGCGGTCATACGTGGAACGGGTGAGGCTCTCGCGTCCAATTTCGTAAAGAGTTTGCTTGGTGAGCCCTGCATCGGAGACTGCAGCCGATTTCACCATCGGATTGGTCATGACGTGATCGTCGAACAAATTCCGTAAGAGCGCGACGACCTTCGTCTGCGGTGCATCTTGGGGTTCATATCGCGTCACCAAATATCGCATAAAATCATATGATAGCCGCCCGCCCGCCTCTCTGACGACAGATAACAAGTCATGGGTCATCAGCAAGAACTGACTCATTGAAGCGACGTCCAACATTTGTGGATGGACGGTAACGATGACACTCGTCGCAGCACACAGCCCACTGAGTGTCAAAAACCCAAGCTGGGGCGGACAATCCATGACGACCACATCATAGAGGTCGGCGACATCGTCGAGCGCCCGAGCAATTCGGGCGTAGAATGGCTGATCCGCGACGCCTTTCCCCTGCATCAGAGCCTTGGGAGTATCGTGCTCAAACTCCATCAACTCGAGATTGCCCGGCACCAAGCTCAGACCGTCAAAATAAGTCTTGCGAACCACGTCTCGCAGCGGCCTCACTTGAGCGTCGTATCTTATCGACGCATAGAGTGTCTCATTGGCGGAAACATCTATCTCCGGCATCAACCCGAACAGCGCCGACAAACTGGCCTGAGGATCGAGATCGACTGCGAGGACGCGATAGCCGCGGAGTGCAAGGTATTGCGCGAGATGTGCTGAGGTCGTCGTCTTGCCTGATCCACCTTTGAAATTTGTGACCGCGATAACCTGCAAGTGCTCGCCTGAACCACGCGTCGGCAAATATGACCGGCTTTCATTGCGCCCCTTAGCTCCTGCCGCCAGAAGCCGCCTGATTTCGTTCAGCTGCCCCAATGAATATAGTCGTCGCCCACTCGGCGTCAGATCCGGTTGAGGACCCTCGCCAGCCAGAGAGAGCTGTCGCAAACGGGAATCTGAAACCCGAATCAACTTGGCCGCCTCCCCGGAAGAGAAGCGCCGCAGCTCTTTCTGGGACGCCGGGGGAAACAAGGCGAGGCTCATTGCCTGCAATTGCTCGCTCAACGCGCGTGCATGATTGCCAATGGTTTCATCGATTGACGGAAGCTCAGGCATCGAATGGTCCAAGGCTGCGTTCACGGCGAAATTCCAAGTTAACGAACTAATCGCTGTTTAGAGCGACTTTCCGTGAAAGTGCCAGAAAACTCGATTCGCGCAAGAAGTTTTTAGTTAATGGAAATTAAGGAATTAGGAAACCTGGCCGAAGTTGGGAGCTCCCAACTGGCCCTGCCCTCTTTGGATCGACAGTTCCAATTGGGAGGCTATGAATCATCATACTAATTCAAGCGTCTCCAAGCGCCCCCAAATGCTCGTGCGACCGAGCTGGGGTCGCGGAAGACGACGCCCCGGATCGAAAGGATTGCGAGCATAACGTCATTGCGTTTGAAGGGCCCTGCGATCTTTGCCGGGTGCAGTCGGGATTGAAGGCGATCTGCGCGACCTTGCGATTGTCTGCCCAGCAGGCTGCGACGCGCTTAACTCCTGTGGGACCAGCAGCTTCGAGGAGAACCACATTTGGGTGCTTGGCGGGAACCTTACCGAGCGTCGCCCAGATGCGTGTATGATGATCGCCGATGAAATATTTGCGACGAGCGACCAACGCCTTTTCGTGGATGGTTCTCTGCCCATCCCACCCCGGCGCGGTCAAACGAGCATGCCGCTTAAAGTCAATCTGCGGTCAGCCACTCCCGGAGCTTCG
>PLZT01000018.1 GCA_003152255.1 Methylocystaceae bacterium
TCCAACGCCGCGCCTACGGCCTGCGCGACGAGGAATATCTCAAACTCAAAATCCTCACATCCAGCCTTCCTGAACTATAGTTTCAAGCCGTTACTACCCACAAAAAACGCAGAAGAGCCGGATTTATTGACCGGCAGTGCCATAGAACTCTACAGGATTTCAGAAAAAATGTAGATGACCCAGCATTTATTATCCACATTCATGCTTATACAAAGCGTTTCCTATGAATTGTCCAATGCGGAAGAGAACTGTTTCTCAGGCGATCGTCGCCAACAGCGAGCAAAATATCTCCAAGGTCGAAGTTAGATGTTAGCGCATGATGTAACTTTTCGAGCACTTCCTCTAATTCATTAATCTGCTCGAGTGGTTTACGTTGCTCTAAATACGCTCTTAAAACATCAACCTTTGACGCTTGGATATGCTGCAAATCAGAAATAGCTTGATGCTCGTTAGTGCGCTTTAACTCGGTAAAGTCGTGCCGAGCATGTCTTGCGTCGCTTCCGGGCTCTTCGTTGGGTCTAGCCAATTTTTCTCTGGAGTTTTCGTTTAAGAAGAACAAAGCTGCCTCCGAACAATCATCGTGAATAACAGCGGAAAGGACGTCTATGAGGCCACACTTTGGATAGACGAAAGCGTAAAGCTTACGGAAGCTTTTTGGGTTTATAATATTTAACTCCGCGCTTAAGTTTGAGAAGGCGGAAAGAAAGACGGCTAGGTCGTCTTTTTGGACAACAAGATTTTGTCTGAGGCTGGTATCATACTCAGACCACCAGCCGCTATGCAGACGATCGAGCAACCTTTCAATACGTGCTGGCTCGCCATATTGACCAATTGTTTCGCCTATTTCCTTCTCCAGCAAGGTATGGACGCGCCTGCGTTCGCCCTCGGGCGTAGAGCCGGGCTTTAGGCTTGAAAGTTCTTGAGCCCATATATCGTCGAGCCGCCGGAAGCGCTTTAGGGCTTTAACGGCAGAGCGACAATCCGCCATGAGCTGCGATCGCCGTTGCGCCACGTAAGTCCCAACTACGGTGATTGACGCGCCAACTACAGCGCCTACTGCACCCCACAATGCGTCGGACATGCTAAACACTCCTTCGACGTCCTTATAAGCGTCCGCCCTTCCTCGGCAGCAAGGCCGCTTGCCGTCATCCCCGCCGAGGCAGCTTTGACCCGCGCGGTTCGTCCCGGCCCCAAAAGAACAAAAGCAAGGCCAGCAGAATGGCGGCGGTGAGGAGATAATAGGGCAGCCTCACGGGGTAGGGTCGGCCGACAGTGAAGGGAAAGCGGGCGACCCAATGTTCGTCCTGTGGTCCATCCACATTAACGATCCCAGCGTAATTGCCAGCATCAACGAAATTGTGCCGTAGGCTGATGCTCCCAGACGGATATGTTTTCGGCGGCAGATAGGCGACGGTGACGTCCTCGATGGACTCGCGCTCCTCGACCTCGCCGACATCGCGCACGATTCTGAAATCGACCTTCATTTCGCGCATTTCGTCCTGCGCGAAATCCATAGCGAAGATAGTGTCGCCAGTCGCTGGAACGTCTTCACAGAACCTCTTGCGTGGTTTCGCCGATTGGTAGCCGGAGAAATACATGTAGTTCGCGCCCAAGGTCAGCAAGCAAACGTCTCGATTGAGCGTTAGAGCGCCCCGTGCGAGAGCGGCGGGTGTGGGCCAAGCGAATGCCCAGCACGCTGCGGCTATCAGGCCGCGACATATTCGCCGGATACTCATTGGCTACTCCCGGATGGTGGGTCGGCGGGCGAGCATGTCATACATTCCGTGAATGTCGCCAATGGCCACCGTGATCATGAGGTATTCCATGAGGCTTGCGTTTAACCGAAACGAGGGTGAGGGCTGATGTCATATTTCGGTAGTGGGCCAGTTTGAATGTGGCAATGCATGATCACTCTGGAATGCTTCAGCATCGCGTGCCATATTGTCCATATGGTAGAAATTCCGCCCCCACTCATGACGCCTCACAAACGTGAGGACAGCTCTGGATGGCTGGTCATAGTTTCATGGCCGGACGGACCAGAAGAGCGACTGAACGGATTCCGTTCATTGGCCGACGTGACAAGTTGGCTCTCCGTTGGGTCGCAAGAATGGCTTAAGCAGCATCCGCGGAACAAAAATGCCTGATCACCCCAAGGTGGCGCTGGCAAGGCAGTTGTGGTTGGCGTAATCGAACGCGGCGGAGAACTGCGCACGGCTCATATCGAGGATACGAAGGCGAAGACCATTCACGGGTTCGTCAAGGCGAATGTTGAGCAAGGTTCAAACTTGATGACCGACGAAGACCGCTCTTTCATCGGCATGAACGGGCATTTCAATGTCCAGAGCGTCAATCATTCGGCGGGAGAATATGTCCGCGATGAAACGATCCACACAAATGGAATCGAGAGCGTTTGCGCGCTTCTCAAGCGCCAGATTATCGGTATCCACCATTGGGTTTCCGACGAGCATCTGAACCGCTATCTTTCCGAAATGACGTGGCGCTTCAATCGCCGCAACATGAAGGTGACCGCACGCATTCCCGCTCGGACAGGTTGACGCCTGCAGCGACTTCGGATCAGGCGATGACCGGCAAATTTGCCGGTCTAGGCGGGTAAGAAAAGAAGCCGCCGAACCCCAGCGCCGGCGGCTTCCTCACACCCTGAAATGTCGCCGCGACCAAGGTCTTGCTCAAACTCATGAATCTCGGCATGTCGCTTCTTATTAGCGTCGCAGATTTCGCCAGACCGAATAAGTGAACGTGTTGGTTCGGATCGTCGCGCCCTCTCCTCGGCAAGATGGGCAAGAATTCGCGCGCTGAGACGCCATTTCCCGCCATCGCAAGGGCGCGTCGCTTCATCTGCTCGGCTTGCGGATCGCGAGCGGGTTCCGGCATGCCGAATAATAGCTCACCATAGGTGCAACCTTCAGAAGCTAAAACCGTTGTCCAAATAAGTACTTTCGGAAGCCTGCGGCGAATAGTTTAGCTACAGCGGGTGCAGCGATCGAAAGGGCAGCAATCATGACATTCGAAGCCATCGACCTCACTAAGAATCCGGTTTTGGCAATTCTACTGAATTCACAGGCGTATAATGCGAATATGTTTGAACTCGCGGCCTTCAACTTTGACGCCGCGTTCAAATATGCCGACAAATTGTCAAGAGTAGGGTCGGCGCAGGAATTTGCCGACGCGGCGGTCGATCAAATTCGTGACCAATTCGAAGCGCTGTCGGAGCAGGCCGAGGAGTTATCGGCGACAATTCAAAGAACATTATCGAAAGACGACGCCGCGGCGGAATCCGGGTTCGGGGATTAGAGCGAAGGTGGATCAGGCCGCTGTTGCGGTTGAAAACACAAAAACAGGGCGCCAGCGCGTCAGTGGTGGGCTGCTTCGTCTGTTCGGCGGCCCGCAGCGCGTTGACGTGTCGCCCGACTGGGGCAGGCATAGGGCGGCGGGAACGGGGCGGTGGTCGCGCCGACGCCAAGGGCGGGCATGTTGGCTAGAGTCATCGCGGGGTCGGCGTGCCGCGCGGGCGGGCGAATATTCTCTGACGGGCTTCCCTGCGCGAGGAAGCAGGATCAAAAAGCCGTCTTCATGGGCCCGCTCAGCCGCGCGCGCCCTACATGGTAGGTCGACGGTTGCGCAAGAAGCGGTCCGGCGCTTTGGGGCAAATCAAGTTTGGCTTGGCCGAAGAACCCGCGCCAGAAAGACGTTCTTGCTCCATCAGGCTGCTTCACAGGAGGAGCTCATGAAACGCACATTATTCGCCCTCATTGCCGGCGGCGGTATCGCTTTTGGCTCGGCGGCTGTGGCCGAAATGATAGACACGCACAAGGTTTTCCTGCCGCAGGACATCAAATGGGGACCGGTGCCCCCCTCCTTGCCAACAGGAGCAGAGGCGGCGGTGCTGTATGGCGACCCGGCCAAGGAGGGCATGTTTGCGCTTCGGGTCAGGATGCCGAAAGGCTACAAAATCGCCCCGCACACGCACCCACAACCCGAGGTCATCACGGTCATCTCGGGCAAATTCAGTTTAGGCATGGGGCCGGCGGCGAATCGCGCCAGCATTGAATCCCTGCCAGCTGGCAGTTTCTCGTCGACGCCGCCGGGCGTTGCTCATTACGTCTTTGTCGACGAAGACTCGGTTGTGCAAATCAACGCGACAGGGCCTTGGGGCATCGACTACATCGGCCCAAGGAATGATCCTCGCCTAAACGTGGCGCCGTCAAAATAGCAAAGGCTGACGGGCGGTGCTTCGGGCCCGAAGGGGCAAACGCAAAACGGCCCGCCGTACATCCGGGCGGGCCGCTTCGCGGCGTCTGGTTGTGCAACCGTTCGCGTAATAAAAAAAGTGCAGGCGAGACGATGCAAGAGCGGCTTAGGAGAGTCCCTTCATTAGCACCCCGCAGCCCAGCCTACGATGGGGACTCGGGCGCGGAGATAAGAGTGCGCCGGCCGCCAATTCGAGGGCGATCTTCGTCAGCGCGTCGAGTTCATCGCCGAGCACGGCGGCGGGGCGGCCGTTAGGTTGCGGATACGATCAGGATTAGTCTGAAAACGCAAAAGGCGAGACAGTTGCGGATTTGATCAATGCAGATGTCGTCGAGGAGAAAGGCGGCAGGGTTTTCCGCTCCGTCAACCCACCACCGAAGTCTCCCTCACCTGCCACGGCGCCAAAATCAAGCCCGAGATCAAGCCCAAGCTGGATGAAATGAATGTAAGTAATTTCCGAGTCTACCGGAGCCCCTTTGTAGCCAGCTATGCTGCGATCAATCAGCCTGATGGCTGGGCTGCTGGTGCTCGGCAGTTGCCGATTCGGCGGAGGGTGCCACCTCCTAAACTCAGGGGAATCAAATGAAAAAGCATTTTCTGATAGCCGCAACAGCGGCGGCGCTTGTCTTGCCCGGCCTATCCTACAGCGTGTTTGCCGCGCAGCCGGAACAGGCAACCGAACATCCTCAGCTTTCAGCGGAGCAATTAGCCGCCTTTAGCGATGCGCGCATCGCCGCGCTGAAAGCTGTACTGAAACTGACGCCAGCGCAGGAAAAGAATTGGCCTGCACTCGAAGCCGTGCTTCGAGACATCGGCAAAGATAGGGCTGCGCGCGCGGTCGAATGGCATGAGAAAGCGAAAGAGCATCACGAGAAACGCGACTTGATCGAGGGCTTCCGGCTCGCCGCAAAACACCTTTCGGCCCGCAGCGCCGAACTGGAAAAAATCGCGGATGCGGCCAAGCCGCTCTATGACGGTCTAGATGACGCACAGAAATATCGCTTTGGGGTTCTTCTCCACGAGGTCTTCACGCATCACGACTACCGCAAGCATTGGGGCGTGCATCCCGATGAACATTCGGACGAAGATGGTGATAGCGAACGCCAGGAGTGAGTTCCCGTCGGTAGCGCGAGTCAGAAGTCGCTCATCGCTTCATGGCGCGCCGAATGGAAGCGCCGCTGACTTCGCACAATTTGCGAAGTCAGATTGCATCTTCATTTAACCAGCGCCCTCTTATGAAGATGGGTTCAGAAACTACTCAAACCATGTCAATCCCAAGACCGAACGATTATCGGGCAGCATTCACCAATAGCGTTCCACGAGGATCGGGCTGAGTAGTTTCCGTATCTTGATTCGGGTAACGCCGCACATGGTCGCATGGAGGAGAATCGTGGAGCAGAGGGGTTCCGGGCGCCATCCGGCGCCCATAGACCGAACGCCAAATAAGAGGAGCGTAGTGATGATCACTCGTCGATTGATGATTGCCCTGATGGGCCTTGGCCTTGGCTCATTCATGGCTCCGCAAATTGCGCTGGCCGCAGGAACCCACATTGAACACGCAATTGAAGAAACGCAGCAAGCTGTTCAGGAAGGGAGCAAGGCGCACCATGCTTCAGCACTGGTCGAGCACGCCGACAATGCGATTGATCACGCCAAGAAAGCTTTAGTCCAGTTTCAAGCCGTCCAATAAACGGGCTCTTCTGCAATTTTTGT
>PLZT01000108.1 GCA_003152255.1 Methylocystaceae bacterium
TCCAACGCCGCGCCTACGGCCTGCGCGACGAGGAATATCTCAAACTCAAAATCCTCACATCCAGCCTTCCTGAACTATAGTTTCAAGCCGTTACTACCCACAAAAAACGCAGAAGAGCCAATAAACGGGACATTGACACGATCGAAGATACACAGACTCTGCGCACCGTCGTCTCTATCCGGATTTTGCCGCATGCGGCCTGCTTGGAACATGGCGCCAGAGGCGCATGCCACTCGCGGGCGTTTCAACAAAGCTTTGAGGATCATTAGCCTCGGTTCAGGGTTGCTCCGTGAACTTGCTCTTCGGCTTGACGTTTTTGGTGGGAGATTTTGAAGAGGGTCTCGTCCACGTAGGCATCGCACATAGTTGCGCCAAAGACGTATTGTCGAGGAGATCTGCTAAGGCATTGCGCACCTCCATCATAACGAGGCGCACGGCGCATTTTGTTTCATCCACGCAATCGTCGCATCGCTGATAAAGTGTCTTGCTCGCGCATTGAATGGGCGCCAGCGGTCCGTCGAGAACGCGAATAATGTTGCCAACTCCGATCCCATCCGCGGGGCGGGCCAGCATATAGCCGCCGCCCACTCCCTTCTTAGAGTGAACGTAACCGGCGTTGCGCAATTCCGCGAGAATTGCGTCAAGAAAGTTCTTGGGGATTTGATTATCCGTCGCAATATCATTTACATGAGCCATACGTCCTGGCTCGATCTCGGCCAGATGCACCATGGCCTTCAGGCCGTATTTTGCTTTTTTTGTCAGCATGACGTTCTAGGCCAGCAAATCGGATTGCTGTGCATCATATACCATGTCTGCAATGGAGCTGCCGGTCGGCGGCGATTATCCACTCTTTACGGTCTGCGTCACGCGCGCCGTGAGCGACAGTCCGGCCTTGCCGCAACGTCTGACCAGAATCGACCGCCTGCGGGTGGAAAGCGTCGCCAATCCGAACAACCCCGTGCCCGTCGCCATTTCGGAGCCGCCGATCGCGATGTTCCTCAATGGGCGCCCCTATGCCGATGACGACGTGCAGCCTCGCGAGCGAATCCCAGTCGACACGCTTCAGTCCATGGAAATCTTTCACGATCACGGGGGTATGGGCGGCATGGGCATTGGTCGCGGCATGGGGATGATGAGCGGCATGGGTGGGACGATGTCTATGGCGCACCCGATTCATCTTCATGGCCAGCAGTTCCAGATTTTAACCCGCGGTTTCGACGACAACGACCCGGATAGGTATGCGACCATGAGAGACGGTTTCGTCACCAGCGGATGGTAGGACACCCTGCTGGTTACGCCGGACGAACGCGTGCGGATCATCAAGCCGTTTGGCAATTTCAAGGGCTTGTTTATGTACCGCTGCCACAACCTCGAACATGAGGATATGGCAATGATGCGGCAGTTCCTGATGGAGTGAGGCGTCGCTTCGCACGAAAATTAGTGGCCGGCCGGCCGTCGGTGGCGCAGCGCGAAGGCACGCGCCACCGACTAAGTCGCAGGTTACAATACACAACAAATCGTCTATCATTCTGCTTGGTTGAGACTTGTTTGATCCTCGGCCCAACAAAAGTCGAACCACGTCAATTGGGAGGCATGCATGAGCAGCAAAATCGTCGGAGAAGTAATAGGCGCCAACGCAAAATATGTCGCTAGAGCGGAATCCGATCAAACGGCATCGGCTCCAATCGCCGTGGTGGCGTTCCCAACTATCGGGGCAGGCGACCCCGATTCAGGTTGCTCGGATTCTGCTCTAGCTTCGGGGACAAGGGAAATCTCGCTCTCCCGCCGGCGAGGGGATTTGCCATTCTCACTTGTATGGACGCGCGTCTCGACCCAGCAAAATATGCCGGTCTCTCGGAAGGCGATGCGCATGTGATCCGCAATGCGGGCGGTCGCGCCAGCGACGACGCTATTCGTTCGCTGGTGGTTTCCCACAAGCTGCTTGGGACGAACGAGTGGTTCGTGATCCACCACACGAATTGTGGCATGGAGCTGTTCTGCGATGAGATCATGGCCGGCTTGCTCGACGACAATCTCGCCACGGCGAGCTTTGATGGCAAGAATTGGTCGAACCCGCAACATGGCGGCGGCTGCACGGCGGGCCACTTCATTAAGTGGCATACGATCAAGTCGCAGGAAGATAGCGTCCTTCAGGACGTGCTGCGCATTCGCCAGCATCCGCTAGTCCCCCGTAATATCCCGATCTACGGCTATGTCTACGACGTGAAGACGGGACGCCTCAACGAAATTGCAAAGGCGACCGAAGCGGGACGCGCGGCGTAATATCGCAACCCAATCGCTCTCGATCGAAATATCGTGAGCGATTGGGCACTGCTTTTAGTTTCTCGCCTTGAGGATAAGGAATACTCCGACTAGCGCTACGATGACAGCAAAAATGCGAGACAAGGCGTGCCGTCGAGATGAGAGGGTTCGGGCGACCCTCGTACCCGCAAATCCGCCCATCACGCCGCCCGTCAAAAAGAACGCCGTCACGCCCCAATCGACAAGACCGGACACGGCGTAGTTGGCGGCAGTCGCCAGTCCGAAAATTTCCACCGAAATGAGCGACGTGCCGATTGCGAAGACCAGCGGCATATCGGTTGCGATCAGCAAGCCGGGAACGGCCAGAAAACCGCCGCCGATGCCAAAAAAACCTGAGATGAAGCCAACGCCCACGCTCCAAAGCAGCAGCCACGGAGCAAGCCGGACAGCCGACGTTGCGTCGAGCCGGACACCCGCATTGCCGCCGATGGGACGGGCAAGGGCCATCGCCAACGCCACCACAATCATCAGCACGCCGAAAAGTGTAATCAATCTGTCCGGTCTTATGTAGCACGGAGCGTGTCAACGATTTTGA
>PLZT01000171.1 GCA_003152255.1 Methylocystaceae bacterium
CATGAAGCAGAACAGTTTCGAGCGCAACGGCGAGAAGGTCTACACGGTCGACCTTATCGCGGACGACTTCTCAATTCTCGCATCGAAAAACCAGAAGGCGATTGAGGCTTCCGCGCAGCCCAAGCCCGCCAGGAAGCCCGCGCGCACCCGGAAGTGATCCGAATGGGGCGGCGCCGAGGCCGCCCCTCCCTCAACCTCTCGCAACAGGATAGAGGCGCTCGCGCTCATTTCGCCGCCTTTGCCCGAGGCGCGGCCTTCGTCGTTTTCTTGGCTTTCGCCGCCGGTTTCACCAAAGGCTGCGCATCAAATTCGAAACTCCGCGCGCCGAGCGAGCCCTCGAAAATCATCCCGATCTCGCGTTTGCGCAAACGGAAGAGAACTTCCGTGTTCGCGACTTTGGCCCTCAAGTCCGTTGCCGTGAGCTCCAAAATCTCGACATCCAGCGGCTCGTTTGGCCGCTCAATGTCGGTCAGCAAAATTCGTTGTTGAACCTCTGAAATCGTCACGGCCAATCCTCCAAATATGCAGCAGACTAGCGTAACAGCTCGACGGCGATGGTTGGGCTATCATTGATAGCACTCAGAACGGCAAGGTACCATTCTCCGCGTCGTGCCGCATTAATGAAGTTTTATGCCTCTCCGGCACCGCCGCGCTCGTTGTAGCTTGCGTGGCTGTTTGGTTTGCAGCCGCTGCTCCCGCGATATCGACAATATATTATACGAACATCGCCTCCGACCCCCGCCGCGCGAAAGCCGCCGCCGGGCGCGTCACCCAGCGGTCGAGCCCTATGGTCGCGATCGCGACAGCCGCCAGCGCCACCGTTGTCGACACGGCCAAAGGTCAGAGCGAGTGACCGGATTCGACCCCGAACGACAGCGCCCACTTGATGCCGGCGCTGATCGCCGACGACTGCCGTCGTTTGTGAGCAAATTATTTGCCGCGCATCGTCACCTTTGCGCGACGAAAAACAGCCGCGGATAGCGCAAAAGCACTTTTCCATTTGGCTGCGTCGGATAGGCCGCGGCGAGTTCGGACCTGTAGCGTGACAAAAACGCCTCGCGCTCCCACGAGCTCAATGGTTCGAGAAAGGGGCGCAGTCCCGATCCTTCGAACCATTCGACAATGCCGTCCGCGCCATCGAGTGGATGAACATAGGTTGTCTGCCAGATGTCGAGCCTGGAGCAGAGGGACGTCAATAATCGGTAATATTCATCCAACGGGCCGATGAGCGCGCGCGTCTTGGCGATCGGCACGAGCCTATTGGCCCAAGGTCCATCCGCCGCCACCATTCTCATCAGAGCGTGTGATAATTCGTGAATATTGTCTGGCATCTGCACCGCAAGCCAACCACCCTCGCTCAGAAACGAGATGAGACGGGGCATAAGCTCGTGATGGTTCGGCACAAATTGCAACGCCGCATTGGCGAAGATGAGGTCCGCGCTTTCCGCCGGGCGCCAGCTTTCGATGCCCTGCTTGATGAACTCCGCTGACCCGAGCCGGCACTTGGCGACAGCCAGCATTTGATCCGAGGAATCGATGCCGACGATCGTGGCGCGCGGAAATGCAGTCGCCAACAATTCCGTGCTGTTACCTGGGCCGCAGCCAAGGTCGAAAACGTTCCTCGGCTCGACATCAGGAAGTTGAGCGAGAAGGTCGCGCGCCGCGCGCGCGCGCTCCCGCTCGAATTTCAAATAGAGTGTCGAATTCCAATCGGTCACCTTCCCACCTTATTCATTTGATTGCCGGACAATTCGAAGGTTGCGCGTCTCTCACCACGTGTGCTCAATTTATTCCTTCATCAAATGGCAATGATGGAGCCTGATCAATTTGGGAGCAAACACGACGATCGAATTCAAGCGTGAGCCCACCTATTCAATCTATGGCATGCGAAAGAATGTCTTTCTATTCCGTTATGGCGCCAGCTGATCTCCTCCAAAAGCCCGAGTGAGTTCGCTGATCTCCTCAACCGATGAAACCGCTGCGAACTCCGCCGCGCGGTATCCTTGCGCGTAGAGCAACGCCGTCAAATCGCAATAGTCGAGGCGGTGGGCCGAGCGCTCGGCCACCGAAGGTTTGGCATGGAACGCGACGCCAAGCCCAGCCGCTTCCAACATGGGCAAATCATTGGCCCCATCGCCGATGGCCAGCGTCAAACGCAGCGGAATATCCTGTTCCGCGGCGAGACTTATCAACGCCTCCCGCTTGCCCTCGCGCGTTAAAATGGGTTCGCGCACCTCTCCAGTCAGTCTACCGTCGTCGACGACAAGTTCATTGGCGAATACGGCGTCGAATTCGAGCCGAGTCCGGACGTGACGAGCAAAGACACTGAAGCCCCCGGTCGCGAGCGCGACATAAGCGCCATGCGCGTGTGACGTCGCAACGAAGACGGAGGCGCCCGGCATAAGGCGGATCCCCGCGGCCGCTTCCCCGAGCGCCGCTTCCGGAAGGTCCTTGAAAAGTGCGACCCTGGTTTTTAGGGCTGTCACAAAGTCAATTTCGCCATTCATTGCCTGCCGCGTGATTTCCGCGACCTTGTCCCTGACGCCGATAAAATCGGCAAGCTCGTCCAGCATCTCGTTTTCGATGAGGGTCGACTCCAGATCGGCGACCACGAGGCGCTTGCGCCGATCGGCCACCTCCTGAACCACAAGATCCAGCTTTGCCCCGGGAAACCGTTCTGCGATGATCCTCCGCGTCCTGGCGCCAACATCATGGAGGGCAACGTCGGCAAAGAAAAGGTCACAAGCTTTCCGCGGGGCCAGCCAATCTGCCTGACCGACGCGCACTCCGACGCCAGTGAGTTCGTCGCGCACGGCGGCAATGGCGGTCTCGATTTGCGCTTCGCCGTTGGCGGCGGCGATCAGAGTCAGGACACCGTCGAGCATGGGTCACCCGTCGAGTAGCGGGGCCGCCCCGGACAGGGCAAGCGGAGAAAAGCGGCTCGCCCTATTGCCGGGACGACTTCCCCATCCGTCAAGGCTAGCCGCCCGGCCGCCGATACGCTCGGGTGCTGTCAACGGCGAAAAACAGGTTCGAAAGGCGGCCACGCGCCATTGGCGAAAAGAGGCCAGGGGCCGTAACATAGTTGTGAATGCCAGCTGCGTCATCTGCCCCTTGGTATCCCCGATGCCATGGCGATGGAGTTGCCGATGCGTCCGCGGTTAGCCGATGCCGGAAAGCCTCCAGGCGCTGGTCGTGGTGGATCACTTGGAGGGTGAGAGCGCGCGGGCGCCAGCATGTACGGCATTTCGTTGATGGCGCTAAGTTGCGGTCAAATCACTCCGAGGCAGCTGCGGATTTTGGGATGATGCGAGCGGACAGCACACCTATGGTGGATCGAATTAGTTGCAGCGTTTCGGGACGCACCGCGGCGTTCAGGTCGATCAGGGTGTAGGCGTATTTGTCACGTGACTTGTTCAGCAAATTTTCGATATTGAGACCCGCCGCGGCCAACGCAGCCGAAATCTGGCTCACCATTCCCGGCGTGTTTTCGTTCGCCACCGCCAGCCGAACGCTGCTACCGCGCGGCATGGTCACCTCCGGGAAATTTACCGAATTACGAATCTCGCCGTTTTCCAGGAAATCGACAAGGGACTCAGCGACCATGCCGGCACAATGGACTTCGGCCTCGGCGGTGGACGCGCCAAGGTGGGGTAGCACGATGGCGCGCGGCCGATCAACGATGGCGCGGGTCGGAAAATCGGTGACATAGGCCTGCAGTTCGCCGGAGTCGAGGGCGGCGCATAACGCGGCCTCGTCGACTACCTCGGCCCGCGAGAAGTTGATCAGGATCGCTCCTTGTTTCATGAGCGCGAGATGTGATCCATCCATGAGGCGTCTGGTCTGATCGTTCAGTGGGATGTGAAGAGTGATAAAATCTGCCCAGGACAACAAATATTCGATGCTGGCCGCGCTGATGACGGACGGTGAAAGTTGCCAGGCCCGTTTGACCGACAGCGACGGATCGTAAGCCTGCACCTGCATTCCTAGATCGATCGCCGAATTGGCTACCTGCACGCCGATGGCGCCCAGACCCACGACGCCCAGTTTCTTTCCGGCCAGCTCGACGCCGGCAAAGCGCTTCTTTTCGTTTTCCACTTGTTGCTGAATGGCCGCATCCTCGCCGTCGAGGGCGCTGGTGAAATCCAAAGCCGCGGCAAGGTTGCGAGAGGCGAGGAGCAAGCCGGCAATCGTGAGTTCCTTCACCGCATTGGCGTTGGCGCCCGGCGTGTTGAACACGGGAATACCGCGCTTTGAATAATCCTCGACCGGTATATTGTTCACCCCGCTTCCCGCGCGGCCCACCGCCAGCACGGTTTCAGGAATCGGTACGCCATGCAGATCAAAGGAACGCAGCAGGATGGCGTCCGGATGGGGGCATTCCGGGGCGATCGCATATTTTTCCCGCGACAGCCACTTGAGGCCGTCCGCGGGAATGTTGTCATAGGTCACTATGTTGAACATCAGACTAGCCCCATTTTCTCTCGAATTCGCGCATGAACGAGATCAAAGTTTCCACGCCCTCTTCGGGCATGGCGTTGTAGATGCTGGCTCGCAATCCACCCACGGAACGCTGACCCTCGAGATAGACCAGCCCAGCCTCCTTTGCATCAGCGAGGAACCGACTCTCCAGGGCGGCATCCGTCAGATGGAAGGGTACGTTCATGCGCGAGCGAACGGCCGGTTCCACCGGGTTCGAATAAAACGGCGAGGCGTCGATGGCCGCATACAGCTTGTCGGCCTTGCCAATATTGCGGGGTTCGATGGCTTCAAGCCCGCCGTGCTCCTTCAACCACTCCAATATGAGACCCGCGATATACCAGGCGTAAGTCGGCGGGGTGTTGACCATCGATCCATTGTCAGCCTGCCGCCGGTAATCGAAGGTCGAAGGAGTCCCAGGCAGCGTCTGCCCAATCAGATCCTCATGCACGATGACCACGGCCATGCCGGGCAGCCCGATGTTCTTTTGGGCGCTTGCGTACACGAGCCCGAACCGCTTCACATCCACGCTACGGGACAGGATGTTTGAGGACATGTCGGCGACCAGCGGCAATCCGTCCGTCTCGGGCGCGGCATGAAATTCGACCCCGCCGATGGTTTCGTTCGCAGTGTAATGCAAGTAAGCCGCATCGGGATCGACATTCCACAGCGATCGGTGCGGGATCGTGGTGAAACGACTGTCCTTGGCGCTTGCCGCCACCTGCACTTCACCGAACAACCTCGCCTCGGCGATGGCTTTTTCCGACCAGTAACCGGTGCTGACGTAAGCGGCTCTCGTTTTGCCACGCCACAAATTCATTGGCACCGCCGCGAATTGCGCACTGGCGCCTCCAGCCAAAAAGAGAACCTTATAATTGTCGGGGATGGCCAACAATTCGCGGAGATCGGCCTCCGCCTTTTCGGCGATGCCGATGAAATCCTTGCCGCGGTGGCTCATCTCCATCACGGATACACCGGTGGAACGCCAACCTCGCAATTCTTCCCGCGCCCTTTCCAGCACTGGAGCGGGCAGCATGGCGGGCCCGGGACTGAAATTGTAAACTCTCGCCATCGACTTCCCCTTGGTTAGGCCGAGCGGCATTCCCGTCTCCGATCAAGGTTTTTCTATGCGGCCTGAGGCGTCTCTCGGCGTTGCGAGGAAAGCCATTCGCCGGCGTTGGACGCGAAGGAATCCCGCGCGAGTGCATCAATGTCCACGCGGCGGTTTTTCCTGACGCCGATGCTAAAGAAGGTCAGTTTGACGCCAGTGGGGCCGAAGCCGCTTCGCCCGAGAAGACGCGATCGTTTTGAGTCGTATTTAGATGCCGCCGCCGTCGTCGAAAGATTCGCTGCGCACCTTCGCTTGGGTGATGTTGCTTCCCGGCGGCACGCCATGCGTCAGCCAGACGTTCCCGCCAATGGCCGAGCCACGGCCGATGGTGATCCTGCCGAGGACCGTCGCTCCCGCATAGATCACCACGTCGTCCTCGACGATGGGATGTCGGGCATAATTCTTGATCAAGGCGCCGTGCTCATCCACTTCAAAACGTTTGGCCCCCAAGGTGACGGCCTGATAGAGCCGCACATGCCGACCAATCACAGCCGTTTCGCCGATGACGACGCCAGTCCCGTGATCGATAAAAAAACTTTCACCGATTTCCGCTCCGGGATGAATATCGATCGCCGTCTGCGAATGGGCGATCTCCGAAACGATCCGCGCGAGCATCGGGACACCCAGCAGATAGAGCTGGTGCGCGAGACGATGACGAATGACCGCGGCGACGCCAGGGTAGCAAAACACGATCTCGTCGAGGCTCTTGGCCGCTGGATCGCCCTCATATGCGGCGCGGATATCGGTATCGAGCAGCGCCCGCGCCTTGGGCAGACCCGCAGCGAATTCGCTCGTGATCTCGAAGGCGCGCCGCTCCAGGTCGGCGCTGCTCTGGTCTCCATTGTCGGCAACAAGCTGGAGCTCCCGACGCACCTGCTCCTGCAACGAGCGCAACGAGTTTTCAAGCGTGCGCGCCAGGAATTCATCGGTGTTGTCGGGCGTCAGTCCCGGAGGACCGAAATGCCGCGGATACAGCACAGACACCAATCCTTCGACGATCTCGGCTATCGCTTCTCGGGATGGCAGCTCGGGCACGGGGCCGTGATACCGGCTCTTCTGCGACGCAGTGCGGAGATTGCGCAGCTCGGTGACAATCCCGCCGAGATTCGAATAACTTTTCGTGCCGAGGCTCTGCTCGATCTGCGTCGTCATGCCGCCAATCCCTTGGCGTCAAAAACGCCCTCGAATAGAATCGTGCTGAGATAGCGCTCGCCAGAGTCGGGGAGCAAGACAACTATGGTCTTTCCCGCATGTTCTGGGCGTTTAGCCAACCGCAGCGCAACGGCGACGGCCGCGCCGCTCGAAATGCCCGACAGTATTCCTTCCTCGCTGGTAAGGCGCCGTGCGTAAAGGACGGACTCTTCGTTGCTGACCTGCTCGATCTCGTCGACCAGCGATAAATCGAGAACGTCCGGCACGAAGCCCGCGCCGATGCCTTGGATCTTGTGGGGACCCGGCTTGAGCGCTTGGCCCGCGCGCTTTTGCGTGAGCACTGGACTTGCCGCGGGCTCGACCGCGACCGAGAGAATCGGCTTACCGCGGGCGCCTTTGATGAAGCGGGTGACTCCGGTGATGGTGCCGCCCGTGCCCACTCCCGAGACGAAGATATCGATGGCGCCTTCGGTGTCATCCCAGATTTCCGGCCCAGTTGTCTTCTCGTGTATGGCGGGATTGGCCGGGTTCGTGAATTGCTGCAGCAGAACATAGCGGTCGGGATTGGAGGCGACGATCTCTTCGGCCCTGCCGACAGCGCCAGTCATGCCGCGAGCGCCTTCCGTAAGGACGAGTTTTGCGCCGAAGGCGATGAGCAATTTGCGCCGCTCGACGCTCATGGTCTCGGGCATCGTCAGGGTAAGGGGGATCCCGCGGGAAGCAGCCACGAAAGCCAGAGCAATTCCCGTATTGCCACTTGTGGGCTCGATGATTTCCTTGCCGGGGCCAAGAAGGCCCCGATGTTCGGCGTCCCAGATCATGGCTGCGCCGATGCGGCATTTTACGGAATAGGAGGGATTGCGGCCCTCGATCTTCGCCAGAACCGTTGCTGGCGCGCCATCCGTCACCCGGTTGAGACGGACCAGCGGTGTGCGCCCAATGGAATGGGAATTGTCTTCGAACCATTTCGGCATAAGGGCCTCCTGCTTCACTCGCGGCCCCTGCGAGGATGCACAGATAACTTACTCTATAAAAATAGTAATGCATATCAATAATGACGACAATGAGTTTGGAGCACCTTCTTTGCGCTCTATTGACGCAGGCGACCAAGCGCTGAATTCCACAGCTCTCGCTTTGATCGCGATCAGTTAGCCAGCCTCTGGCGGCGACGGCTTAGCGGGATTTTGCCGCAAACTCATTTCGGAGGACGAATTACTTCTATTTTTAGCCGCATTCTTATATAATAAATTCTATGATCCTGATGGCAACTGGATAAAGTCGATGCTTCGAGCAGGCTCGTTTGAATCGAAGGTTGTAATCGTGGGCGGCGGATTCAGTGGAGCCGCCATCGCCGCCAGATTGCTTCGTTCAAGTCGCGTCAATGCCCACGTCATCGAAGAGCGCCCTCGACTTGGCCTTGGTCTTGCCTACGGCGAAGCGCAAGACTGCCAAATTTTGAATGTTCCGGCTGGCCGTATGAGTTTCTGGGCCGAACAACCAACGCACTTTCTCGATTGGGCGAAGCTGCACGGACCCCAGCTTGGGTGGCCAGAAGCCCAAGTGGCCACTGTCGAGAGCTATCTCCCGCGCCGCCTCTATGGTTGCTATGTCGCAAGCGTAGTAGATGCCGTGGCGGAGAAGGCGGCCATCAAGAGTGAAGGCGAACTTGTTCATTATCGCAATCGCGCCATCGCGCTCGATCAGATCGCGGGCGGGTATCGTGTGACGCTCGCCGATGGAAAAAGCATTGACGCGGCCGCCGTGGTTATCGCCACCGGCAACAATCTGCCGGCGCCGGCGTGGCCCATCCAGGGCCAAGGTATCGCATACAACGACAATCCCTGGTCAGAGGACGCAACCGCGGGTCTCGATCCCCTTGCGCCGGTTCTCATCATCGGCACGGGCCTCACCATGGTGGATGTGGTGCTTCGTTTGAACCAGGAAGGTCATCGCGGTCGGATCACCGCGATATCGCGTCACGGCCTGCTTCCTCGAACCCGTGGCGAGACATTTCCTTCGACGCCCGCAATTGGGGTCGGCGCCGCAATGAAAGGCGCTCTTCACCTCTTCACCGCAATACGAGCGGCGATTGCCAGGCAAGATGGCGACTGGCGAAGTGCAATCGACGGTTTGCGTCCCGCCACCAACACGCTTTGGCAAGCGCTGACGCTGATTGAGAAACGGCGATTCCTCCGGCATGTTCGACCCTGGTGGGAGGTGCATCGGCACCGTATGCCAGAGGAATGCGCAGAAACAATATCCGCTCTGATAGCCGAGGATCGACTATCGGTTCGCGCGGCGCGCGTCGAGAATATCGAAGTCGTTGGCGTGAGCGCCCTGGTGCGGCTACAGCCGCGAGCAACGCAGCGACAGGAGACGCACAGATTTGCCAGGGTGATCAATTGCACACCTGGACAAAACGATATTGCACGAACTTCAAATCCTCTTCTGGCGGATATGCGAAGAAAAGGCTTTCTTCGTCCGGATCCCCTCGGGCTAGGCGCCGACTGCGATGAGAAAGGCGCCTTGCGTAACAGGCGCGGGGAAGTGTTAGAGGGCTTGTTCGCTATCGGCCCGCTCTTGCTTGGGACTTTGTTCGAGGCAACCGCCGTTCCAGACATTCGTCTGCAAGCCGACGCCCTGGAGCAGTCGGTGGGAGCTCTTTTGAGAAAAGCTTCGGCGTCTCGAACCAGAAACGAACAACGCCAGTCGTTGGAGGTTTCGCTATGACGGCTCTCAAAGTCGTTTCACGACCACCGTTTTTTGAGTTCATTCTCGAGGTCTAACGGCGGCCTACAGGAGTAATTTGGATCGTTGTCGGCAAATTGGCGAATCGTTAAGACCCCTGCTCGCCGAAAAAGGATGGATTGCTCCAGAATTTCTTCATCAGTGACGCGACGGATACAGACGCGAGCTTCTCTATGAAGCGGAAGACGATGCTTTTTGCATCGGCTGCTTTGTTTGGGGAGCCGGGCAAGCCACTCCGATCCATGACCATCGGTAGTGGAGCGTCATCGGCGTATTTTCTGGAACATTGCAATCGGAGAATTTTGTGATGAGCGCATCGGGGCGCCTCGAGCGGTCCGCGCCGGCTGAATTGCTCCATGCGGGCGAGGTCGTTTGGTTGGACCCAACTGTCGGGGGATATGCACCGAATTGGCGCCGGGTCGGGCGACGCGGCGTCAGCGTTCATATCTATGGCTGTAGGTTCACGGATGTTTGTCGCGCGCGTTATTATTATGTCGCATAGCTGCGACGTCGTGGCTTCAAATCGATAAGCTGTGCTGCTGCGTGACGCGGCAGAGCAGGTTCGCGTCATTCTTGACGGCGCCCCGCGACGGCGAAATGAACGAAGAAGGCATCGTCCAAGCGACAACCCAGCGCCATGAACTTCACGGGGATAGGGAACAAGGGCCGCATATCTGTCTGCGTGCTCTGATTGTTTCAGTCTGTTGAAGTCATATCGCGGCTCAGACCCGGCGTCCCTTTCCGCTCTGAATGCGCAGCAGCGCGGCGACGAGCGCGTCGACATCGGCGCATGTGTTGTAGAAGGCGAGCGACGGACGCACCGTCGCCTCTAAGCCGAAACGACGCAGGATCGGCTGGGCGCAATGGTGGCCCGAGCGCACGGCGATGCCTTCGCGATCAAGCTCCTTGCCGACATCCTCGGCGCGGGCGTCGTCCAACACGAAGGAGAGAACGCTGGCCTTTTCCGCCGCTGTTCCGATGAATTTCAGGCCGGGCACGAGCAGCATCTTCTCGGTCGCGTAAACGAGCAAATCGTGTTCGTAGCGCCCGATCACCTCCATGCCGATCGACTCGACGTAATCGAGCGCGGCGCCGAGGCCGACAGCGTCGGCGATGTTGCCAGTGCCCGCCTCGAAACGATCCGGCGAACCTTGATAGATCGTCTTCTCGAAGGTCACGTCGGCGATCATATTGCCGCCGCCCTGCCATGGCGGCATGTGCTCGAGCACGTCCTGCTTGCCGTAGACGACGCCGATGCCGGTCGGACCGAACACTTTGTGGCCGGAGAAGACGAAGAAATCGCAGTCAATGGACTGCACGTCCACCGCCATGTGCGGGACGGACTGCGCGCCGTCGACCAGCACTCTCGCGCCATGGCGATGCGCCATGGCGGTCATCTCGCGCACCGGCGTCACCGTGCCGAGCGCATTGGAGACCTGAGTGACCGAAACAATTCGCGTGCGCGGATTGAGTAGTTTTTCATATTCCTCGAGGATGATCTGGCCGCGATCGTCCACGGGCGCGACGCGCAGCCTGGCGCCGGCTTCGGCGCAGAGTTGTTGCCAGGGCACGATATTGGCGTGATGCTCGAGCCAGGAGATGACGATCTCATCGCCCTGTCTCACATTGCGCCGGCCCCAGGCTTGCGCGACGAGATTGATCCCCTCGGTCGCGCCGCGCACGAAGATGATATCCTTCGCCGACGGCGCGTTCAGGAAGCGGCGCGTTTTTTCGCGCGAGGCTTCATAGGCGTCGGTCGCGCGGGCGGCGAGCGCATGGGCGGCGCGGTGAATATTGGAGTTTTCGTATTCGTAGAAATGCGCGAGCCGGTCGATGACGGCTTGCGGCTTCTGCGTCGTCGCGGCGTTGTCGAGCCAGATCAGCGGTTTGCCGTGCACCTGCTGTTGCAGGATCGGAAAGTCGCGTCTGATCCGATAAGGGTCGAAAGGTTGGGCGGCCGTTTCCGTATTCGCCAGTAGTTGTGGTTCGAAATGTCGCGGTTGTTGGTCCTGCGTGGCTCCCGCGGGCTGGGCCGGCGCGGTCTCGATGAACGGCGCACGTCCGCCCGCATGGCTCACGAAATAAAGCGCGTCGCTCGCCGCCGGACCCGCGCCGCCCGGCGCGGCATTGCTTTCATAGCCCTCGGGAAATGGCGCGGGCGTCCGAGGCGTCGCCAGCGAAGCGGCGTCGGAGAGCCGATGCGGGTCCGCCTCCGACGGGCCGGGAATCACAAAGGTCTCTGGCGAAGCATGAGGCGGATGGGCCTCGGAATATTCTGGCGCGCTGGTCGGCGCCGCCAGATGAGAGGAATCGACGAGAGGCAGCGATTGCGTCAGTGGCGCGGAAGTCGAGGGCGCGGGAGCGGGACGCGCATCGGCCGGCGCTCGGTCATGTAGGAAATAAAGATTGTCCACCCGCACGGGCGCGGAGCCGCCGGGAATCGCGGCCGGATCATAGCCTGTGTAGGGCGTCGCCGCGTGAGCCGGAGGAACAAGGGGCGTCACGTCGCCGAGAAAGCGCGGAATCGCGCTGTAATCAATCTCGGTCGGCAAGCCGGAAGGGCCGGCGCTTCCAACCGAGGCGCCCGGCTGCGGCACGTCGGCTAGACCGAGTGGACGCGTAGTGGATTGCAGGGTCGACGGCGCCGCCGGCGCGGGTATGTTTGGTGTCGGCACGACGGATGGAATGGTCGTCGGTGGAAGGTCCGGCGGGCCGAAGGACGAGCGGGCGGGCGCATAGGGCGCGGCCGTGGTCAACAAGGAAGGCGCTGGGGCATCGGGAAGATTGGGCGTCGTGACCGGCAGGCCAAAGGGAACCGGCGCAGACGCCAGCGACGCCGGCGGCGCCTGAAAGAAAGCATTGGCCAGGCGCGCGATCATCTGCGGGTCGGGTGCAAGCGGCGCGTGATGGGCGGCGTCTTGCGAAGGAGCGCCGTCGACGGGAGTATCCACGAACGTGGGACCGAGCTGCGCAGGTGACATGACCGCCTCTTCCTTGATTGATTGACCGGCGGCTTGACGCCGCCAGTCAGCGAACTGGGCTTACTCAGCTTCTGCTTGCAGCGGCCTTAGGCGTATTTGTCGTCGTATTTATGATATTTGCCGACCTCGACGCCCTCCAAGACGCCCAGCGCGTCATGCGTAAGCACGGCGGCCGAGCAATAGAGCGAGATCAGATAAGAGGCGATCGCCTTGCGGTTGATGCCCATGAAGCGGACCGACAGGCTTGGCGCCACTTCGCCGGGAATGCCAGGCTGGAACAGACCGACGACGCCCTGCTTCTTCTCGCCCGTGCGCAGCAGCAGAATGTTGGTCTTGCCCTTCTCATCGACATAGAGCTTGTCGCTCGGCACCAATGGCAGGCCGCGCCAGGTCAGGAACGGCGAGCCGAACAGCGTCACCGTTGCCGGCGGCACGCCGCGGCGGGTGGCCTCGCGTCCGAACGCCGCGATGGCGCGCGGATGCGCCAGAAAGAACGCCGGCTCCTTCCACACCTTGGAGATCAGCTCGTCGAGATCGTCCGGCGTCGGAGCGCCGGTGCGCGTATGGATCTTCATTGTCTTATGCGCGTTAGCGAGGAAGCCGTATTCTGGGTTATTGATCAGTTCGGCTTCCTGGCGCTCTTTCACCTTTTCGGTGAGCAGCCGCACCTGTTCCTGAATTTGATCGTAGGGGTGGTTGTAAAGATCGGAAACACGCGTCTGCACATCGAGAACAGTCGTCACCGCATTCATCGAATACTCGCGCGGCGCGTCTTCGTAATCGACGAAAGTTTCCGGCAGGTCGGCGTCGCGATCGCGCGCCGGGCTGCATTGCACGTCGGCGTCGGTGAGCGCCGAGTCCTCCTTGACGCGGTTCAACCGGTAAATGCCCGCTTCCACGGGCACCCAGGGCAAAAACGACACGAGCCAGCGCGGCGTAATGCCCGACCACTGCGGTCGGGTCTTGGTCGCGTTGGCGAGTTGACGCGCCGCGGATTCGCTCAGCGTGCGGCGGAGTTCATGTTCATCAGTCATGTGATCGGTTCCTTGCGAGAAGAGCAGGACATGTGACGTCAGGAAACAAGCAGCTATTTCTTAGTATTTGAACGGATGACCCGCTAATCCTCGAATGCTCGCTTGAACGAGCGGCTCGAATGCGCATCCATGATCGTCCGATTGCAGAGCAGAGCGCAAGCTCATTTTTCGAAAAAACAATATTCCAAAAAATCAATGCAAATGAGATCGATCATCTTTGTGCGAGTTTGCAAGGCGGCGAGAATTGTTTCAGGCGCGCCGGCGAGGAATCTTAGCCAAGCCTATGGTTGCGACGCAGGTGTTCAAACGTCAGAAAGCGCGGCGACACAACGCGAAGCAGGATTATAGGGGGTTCCCCCAGCGCTTCCGAGGTTCGAACGACGCGTGCAGCCGCAAGCATGCCGCAGGCCATCGCGGCGATGAATATATTCTACTTATTCTCGGCTTTAGGAGACAGCTATTCCAATTACTTGGGCCACGGAGAGAATTATATTCTCTTATGCCGCGGCCTTGAGAAAAAAAACGCCCTAAGGCCGTCGCCTTTGTCATAGCTATTTGAATTGACGCGATGATCGGCGCGCGGGGCACGTCGGACGACTCTCTCCAGCTCAAAACAACCCGGCGCATTTCGCATCGAACGATCAAATTCGCGCCGGGGCGAGCGCCCCATGGCGAGGGCGACGCTTCCTTCACCCGTCCTGGCACACCAGCGACTTGGCTCCTCGCGTTTCCATGATCAGCCGTTCTCACCATCCCGGCCGCCATCGAGACGACGAAGACCAGCGCGCGCCAATCGAGAAAGCCCACGTCGACGATGCCTGGGCCTGGGCATATGCCGGAAAGCCCCCATCCAATCCCGAAGATGAGGCTGCCCACAACGAGCGACGCGTCGATCTCGGTTATCCGCGGCAATCGCAATTCTTCGCCCAGAAACGTCCAGCCGCGCCGTCTCGCGAAAGAAAAGGCCACGAGCCCGACCGCTATCGCGCCCGCCATGACAAAGGCGAGTGAAGGGTCCCAATCGCCAAGGATGTCGAGAAAGCCCAGGACTTTGCTCGGCTGCGTCATGCTGGAAACATATAGTCCGACGCCGAAGACCAGGCCGAGCAAAAATGAGATGAGCAGGCGCATCGCAGGTTCCTTCAACTTGCGAGATGACGGACGACATACACGGTTACGAAGCCGGCGAACATGAAAGTCAGCGTCGCGACGAGAGATCGCGGAGACAAACGTGAGAGCCCGCAAATGCCGTGACCGCTCGTGCAGCCAGAACCCAAACGCGTGCCAAATCCGACGAGGAGGCCGGCAATCGCGAGCTGCGGCCAGGACATATCGATATTCGGCGGCGTCGGCGTAAAGAAAAGCTTCAGCGCGGTTGGCGCGGCGATCAGTCCGAGCAGGAAGGTCGCGCGCCAACCGAATTCGCGATCACGCGCGGTGAGCGCGCCGTCAACGATCCCGCTGATCCCCAGGGTGCGGCCGACAAGCAGGAGGAGCGCCGCGGCGGCTAGCCCAAGCGTGACGCCGACCGCGAAGGAGGTCCAGGGCGTGAAATGCGTCCAGTCGATCTGCATATCGTCTCCATGAGCCTTGGGCCGACCTGCGACGGGCCGGGCCATGCCGGAAAGCACGTCGCGCCACCCGACGCAAAATCAAGTTGAAACTCCGTCGCACGGCGTCGGAGCCTTGACGGGGATAATAGCCTATGTTCTCTATATACTAAATTGACTAAACCGTCGATCGATGGGCAGCCACTGATTCGAGGCGATGATGAACCGCTCACAATTACGCAGAGTCGCCGCGGCGGCGGCGTTAACGCTTGGCTCGTTGAGCAGTGGGCCAATCGCATACGCGACCGAGGGCTATTTCCTGGAGGGCTACGGCACGCGCGAGAAGGGCGTCGCGGGCGCGGGCGCCGCCGATTCGCGGGATCCGTTGGCCATTTCGATCAATCCCGCCGGCCTCGTCGATGTGGGTGAATAATTCACCGGCGGGTTGACCGCCTTCTCGCCGGATCGCGGCTACACGACATCGGGGCCGGGCTTCGTCGCGCAGGGCTCTATCGAGAGCGGCCGCGGACTGTTTCCGATCCCCAATGCGGGTTACAGCCGTCCGATCGATTCGACCTCCTCGTGGGGCGTGGCCGCCTATGGCAATGGCGGCATGAACACGACCTATTCCTCGAATTACGCCAGCCAATATTACCCAAGCGGCTTATCCCCTTCGCTCCGGCGATTGGACGCGCGGACCGCTCTCGTCTATAAGAACAAAATGGCAACATATCCCCAGGTCAGCCGCTGGAAGCACGACCGCCCGCCCTCGCTCCAGCAATTCATGGCGGATTTTGCTGACGACGACGTTTGCGCCGACTGGCTCCAGCGGCGGCGCTGGCCCGATGGCTTCGTCTGCCCGTGCTGCCACGCGAGGAAAGGCTGGAAGCTGGAGACGAAGCCCTGGACGTTCGAGTGTGCTGCGTGCGGCAAGCAGACCTCGGTGACCGCCGGCACGATCCTGCACGGAACCCATCTGCCGCTGCGCACTTGGTTCATCGCCGCGCATCTGGTCGCGACGCATTCCAACGGTATTTCTGCCCTGCAACTCCAAGGCAAGCTCGGGATCGGCTCCTACAAGGCGGCCTGGCTGCTCCTGCACAAGCTCCGCAAATCCATGGTCGATCCAGACCGCGACCCGCTGGCGGGGATGGTCGAAGTCGACGAGACCAGCATCGCCTTCAGGACGAAAGATGATCCGGTCGCGGGTGGTCAGGGCCGCAATCACGACGGGAAAATCCTCATTGTCGGGGCGGCCGAGAGCATCGAAGGCGGCAAGGCCGGTCGCATCCGGCTGTCGCTGATTGGCGACTATTGCGGCAAGACTCTGAAGGATTTCATCGCCGCCAACACGGCCCTTGGCTCGACAATCCTCACCGATGGTTTCTCCTCCTATCCCGGCATGAACGAGCGCCATCACATGCCCAAAGTCGTCGGGACTATGGCGGCGCATGTGCTCTTGCCGTGGATTCACCGCGTCTTCTCGAACCTGAAGCGACTCGGCCTCGGCGTCTATCACGGGTTCCGCGAGCTATGGCGGAAACTGGGTGATGACGGCGTGAGGAAGGCGGCGTAACGGGGTTGGTGTCCAGCCGACCCGAACCTCCAAGAGGAGCGTTACGCCATGTCCGAGAATAATGTTGTCTCCCTCCGTCAGAAAGATGAAATCGACGACCCGCTGACCGAAA
>PLZT01000646.1 GCA_003152255.1 Methylocystaceae bacterium
GCTCCGTCGTGAACGACAACCGGCCCTGACGCACGTTGGTCGCGACGAGCTCGTCCAGCCCAGGCTCGTAAATCGGTATCTCGCCGCGCCGAAGACGATCGATCTTCCCCGCGTCCGTGTCGACGCAGATCACCACATGACCAAAATCCGCGAAACACGCCCCAGAAACCAAGCCAACATAACCCGAGCCGATCATCGTGATCTTCATAACGCAATATCTCTCATTTTTCGGGATCGCCGAACCAGCGACGCGACCATGGCGTTTGCTCTCATCAGCCGCCGACGCCGAAAGCGGCCAAGGCCGCCATATTGACGATTTCGGCGTCGGTGGCGCCGAGTTGAACGATCTGGATCGGTTTGTCGAGTCCCACGATCAAGGGTCCAAGCACCGTCGCGCCGCCCAATTCCTGCAACATTTTCGTGGAGATAGCCGCCGAATGAAACGCTGGCATGACAAGAACGTTGGCGGTGTCCTTGAGACGGCAAAACGGATAGGAGGCCATGAGCTGGCGGTTTAGCGCGATGTCGGCGCCCATTTCTCCCTCATAGGCGAAGTCGACGCGGCGCTGATCCAGAATCCGCACCGCCTCGTGAACACGGGCGGTGCGCTCGCCCGGAGGATAGCCGAAAGTCGAAAAGGCCAGCATGGCGACGCGCGGTTCGATCCCGATGCGTTTCGCGACGCCCGCGGCCTCGATGGCTATTTCCGCGAGATCGGCCGCCTCCGGCATTTCGGTGATCGCCGTGTCGGCGACGACCACGACGCGGCCGCTGGCGAGCACCAAAGATGCGCCGATAAGCCTGTGGCCGGGCTTCTGGTCGACGACACGCCGGACATCCTCCAGCGCGTTGGAGAAATTGCGCGTGACGCCGGTCACCATGGCGTCGGCGTCGCCTTGCGCGACCATCGCGGCGGCGAAATGATTGCGGTCGGTGTTGATGAGCCGCTGGCAATCGCGGAACAAAAAGCCCCGGCGCTGCAAACGTTCGAACAGAAACTGCGCATAAACCGCGTTGCGCGACGACAGCTTGGCGTTATGCACTTCGATGCGATCGCCAAGTTCTAGCCCAGCCTCGGCCGCCGTATGCAGCACGCGGTCCTCGCGGCCCACCAGGATCGCCCGGCCAAGCCCTTGATTGACGAAGGCGAGCGCGGCGCGAATCACCTGCTCTTCCTCGCCCTCGGCGAAGACGACGCGCTTCGGGCTGCGCCGGACCCGCTCGAAAATCGTCTGCATGACGGCGGCGACCGGATCGCGCCGAGCCGATAGCTCCGCGCGNNTAGTCGCGGCCAAAGCGCGGCCGCGCCCCGCGATAGGCGTTGGCCACCTCATCCGGCACGTCCTCGCGCGCCAATTGCGCCAGCGCCTTCGCCGCCGCGATTTTCATCTCCATGTTGATGGTTTTCGCGCGCACGTCCAACGCCCCGCGAAAAATATAGGGGAAGCCCAACACATTGTTGATTTGGTTGGGATAATCTGAACGGCCCGTCGCCACGATGGCGTCGGGACGCGCCGCCATCGCCTCTTCCGGCGTGATTTCCGGATCGGGATTGGCCATGGCGAAGACGATCGGGTCCTTGGCCATCGTCTTCAACATCGCTGGCGTCAGCGCGCCCTTCGCGGAAAGGCCATAGAAAATATCGGCGCCTTCAAGCGCCTGCGCCAATGTGCGCGCGCTCGTCTCGATCGCATGCGCGCTCTTCCATTGATTCATGCCCTCGACGCGGCCGCGATAAATCACGCCCTTGGTGTCGCAGAGCGTGACATTCGCCGGATTAAAGCCGAGCGCCTTGGCGAGATCGAGACAGGCGATGCCCGCGGCGCCGGCGCCGTTGCAGACGAGTTTCGCGGTTTTGATGTCGCGTCCGGTCAGTTGTAGCGCGTTGAGCATTCCCGCGGCCGAAATGATCGCCGTTCCATGCTGGTCGTCATGGAAAACCGGAATATCCATCAGTTCGCGCAGCCGCTCTTCGATGATGAAACATTCCGGCGCTTTAATATCCTCGAGATTTATGCCGCCGAATGTCGGCCCGAGATAGCGCACGGCGCCGATGAACTCCTCGACATCCTTGGTGTCGACCTCGAGGTCGATCGAATCAATGTCGGCGAACCGCTTGAACAGCGCCGCCTTTCCCTCCATCACCGGTTTCGCCGCGAGCGCGCCGAGATCTCCCAATCCCAAAATCGCCGTGCCATTGGTGATGATCGCGACCATATTGCCTTTGATCGTATAGTCGTAGGCGAGCGAGGGGTTTTGCGCGATCGCCAGCACCGGCGCGGCGACGCCTGGGGAATAGGCGAGCGAAAGATCGCGCTGCGTCGCCATTGGCTTGGTGGCGATGATGGCCAGTTTCCCGGGACGCCCGCGCGAATGAAACAGCAGGGCTTCCTTGTCCGTGACAATTTGGCGCTCTTGCGCCGGGGGCCTCGTTTCCGTCATGATCCGCCGTCTCTTAGCCGCCGCGTGCCGCGGCGCGGCGACCATATTCATAGCGTGAGCGCTTGCACAAGCCTGTTAGGGAAGTTCAAGTTTGCCGGCGCGGCGAAAATTGGCGATTGGACCGGATTTCATTCATGCGCGCCCCACCTAGAGCCATGACTCGAGTCACCGCGCCGGCACCCTTACTTCGCGTCGTGATGCGATTATGCGCGATTTATTGTTTTATAGCCCTTTTTGGATCGGATTCGGGCCGCGCCGCGGCCCAAGGCGGTTTGACGCCCGCCGCGGAGGAGGGCCCCTGTTCGCTCGCGCGGGCGATTCCGGCCATTGTGGCGCTAGTCGACGAAGACTTTGATTTGCTGCTCGACGACGGACGCCGCGTCGCTCTCGCGGGTCTGGAGTTTCCGCCCTCCGGCGGCCAAGCTAAGACAATACGCGAAGCGGCCCTTTCGCGGCTCTCGAACTGGCTCGCCGGCGAGCAGATCTTTTTATCCCCGCTCGCCTCGGGAACCGATCGGTGGGGCCGCGCGCCCGCGCAGGCGATCGCCGCCGCGGATTCCTCGCTGGACGCTCCTCTCGTTTCGGTCGGCGCCGCGCTGCTGGCGGAGGGGCTTGCGCGTTTTCGCCCCGACCCGGTCGCGGCGCCTTGCGCGAAGACCTATCTTGACGCCGAGAAACTCGCACGGGACCAAAATCTTGGCGTTTGGGTCAGCGATCCGGTCGTCGAGGTCTCCGGCGCCGGAGAGGCGGTCAGGGCGGCGCTGGCGCGCAAAAAGGGCATGGCGGTCGTCTCCGGCGTGGTTCAATCGGTCGGCGAAGCGCCCGGCGCCGTCTACCTGAATTTCGGTCCGAGACGAAACGTCGATTTCGCCGTTGTGATTTCGAAGCGGAATATGGGTATATTCGAACAAAATGGCGTCACTCCCCGAGCGCTCTATGGGCGACGCATTCGCGTGCGAGGCTTGATTGAAACGAATTATGGACCGCGGATGGAGATCGCCGCCCCCGCCGAAATCGAGATTCTCGACGCTGCTCCGATCCGCTGAGCGTCGCTGGCGAGCCTTGGCGGCGATTTGCGGTTTCGGCGTCCTCGCCCTCGGCGGTTGCGCGCAACTGGAGCAGCAGGGACAGCTTTTCGAGATAAAGCCGGCGCCTTCGCGTTCGCCGCAAACCGCGCCACGCGTGGACAACCGTAATTCGGTCCAGCACAAGGAGCTTGTCGCCCAATTTGGCGGCGAGTATCAGGCGCCCGCGGCCGAAGCTTATCTCGACGGCATTTTGGTCAAGCTGGCGCGCGCCAGCGACTACCCCAATCAAACCGCGTACAAGGTGACGATCCTCAACACCCCGGTCGTTAACGCCTTCGCCTTGCCTTCCGGCAATCTTTACGTGACGCGCGGCCTTTTGGCCCTCGCTGGCGACGCCTCCGAGGTCTCGGCGGTCATGGCGCATGAGATCGGTCATGTGACTTCGCGCCACAGCGCGCTGCGCGCCGAGCGCGAACGCGAGGCCGCCGTCATCACCAAAGCCGCCGAGGTCATCCAGAACAAGCAAAAAGGGGAGGAGATTCGCTCTTCGCAGCGTCTCTCGGTGGCGAGTTTCTCGCGCCAGCAGGAGCTGGAGGCTGACGCCATCGGCGTGCGCGTGATCGCGCGCGCGGGCTACGATCCCTATGGCGCCTCGCGCTTTCTCACGGCGCTCGGGAAATCCTCGGACCTGCGCGCCGCCCTCTACAGCAAGAATAAATCCTCGATCGATTTCGACATTCTTTCGACCCATCCNNGTCGCGTTTGGCGACGATCCCGCCGAAGGTTATGTGCGCGGGCGCGTGTTCACGCATCCGCGGTTGGGCTTCACGTTCGTCGCGCCCGAGGGCTTTCTTCTCGAAAATTCCGCCGAAGCCGTATTTGGCGTGCGCGAGAAGGAAAACGAAGCGTTGCGTCTCGACAGCGTGCGAGCGCCGACCTCCCAGTCACTGGAAAGCTACGTCGCGTCGGGATGGGTCGACGGCCTGTTACGCTCTTCGGTGCGCCGCTTGGAGGTGAACGGTTTGCCTG
Source organism: Methylocystaceae bacterium (assembly GCA_003152255.1). The sequence continues at coordinate 4,500 of PLZT01000646.1, forward strand.
CCGTGACAGCCACCGCTCGGGCTGGCGAATGGAATTTCAGGCTCGCGGTGATCCAACTGGACAACGAGGTCTATCGCCTGATTTTCGCCATGCGCGCGCTCAACGAAGACGCCGAGCGTCGCTTCGACGCTTCGATCACGAGTTTCCGCCGTCTCCCCCCGCAAGAAGCCAACGACGTGCATGGTCTCAAGATCGCGGTGGCGACGGCCGCGCCCGGCGACACGATCGACACATTGGCGGCGCGCATGGTCACGCCAAACCGCCCAGTGGAGTATTTTCTGCTGCTTAACGAACTGGATCCCGGCGCGGCGACAATTCCTGGAGAACATTACAAGATCGTAACTGAATGAGCGCGCCGGCGCTAAAGGCTGACCTTGGCCCATGTTCGGTTTGTGATGCATGCGACGGGGGGCAATCATCGATAATAATGGTGCGCGTAAGGGAACAATAGAATGCGAGAGCCCCCGAAACATCAATCTTTGGAGCCCTCGAAGCTCGCGTGCCGTCCGACTCGCGACGACGCCCCCCTCATTCTTCCGATGACGGTTCCGGCGCCTTCCCCGAGCCATCTCCCTCGAAAGTTCGGGCCTGCATTTTCCGCCATTCATCGGCCAATGCTCATCATCCCGCGCCGTGACAGGTTTCGGTCGCGCGGGTCGCGGCGGGGCTGCCGGTTGGCGAGGTGGCGGGTCCGATGGGCGCGGCGGGGCGGTCGTCGTCGCCCCCGCTCGGGGCCGCGCCGGAGCCGGCCGCGGCGCTCGCGCCACCCTCGCGGCCTCACGCGGATCGCTAATCAAATCGTCCCGCGGAGGGATTAAGAGCGCGCAGAGGAAGGCGAATAGCGCCATCATTGACCCCGTGCGAAGGGGGTAATCGGCTATGGAATGGAACAGCAGAAGTAGGATGGCCAATGTCGATGCGCGGACAAGGAACCTGTCGATTTGGAGCCCGCCCACATATGAGCGCCGCCACACTTGAAAGGATCGCCACAGCAGCCACGCGACAAAAAGCAGGATAAGAATCAACCCGGCGGCCCCGGTTTCGAGCCAGATTTCGAGAAAATCGTCGTGAGCGTGGTTGGCATAGCCTCCCGCCATCAAATCCCGCGGCTTTTCGAAGGTCGCGTAGACCGGAACGAAAGAGCCGACCCCGGCGCCGAAAGGCATGAAGGTTTTTGCCGCCTCGATCGTGTTGCGGGCGAACGCGATGCGAGCGTCCGGCGCCGCTTCGATCGCGAATCTATCCAAAGCGCGGTAAAGCGAAAATTGAATCGACAGAACCACCGCCAAACTCGCGGCTCCAACCATTAACCAGGTCGGACGCATGCCGTTCGTCGCGCGTTGCCCCTGTCGAATCAGCAGGAATGCACCAAACAGCGCGCCTAAGGTCAAAATCATGCCGGCGCGCGAACGGGTCACCACCTGTGCTCCGATCAGCACGGTCAGGATGCAGAAACTCGCAAGCTGCGAAACGATCGACGCCGTGCTGAACTTGTTTCGATTTTTTTCGAGACCGAAGGCGATTCCATTGTTTCCAGTCCAAGCCGCCGCCAATAAAGTGAGCGTATAGAGCATCGCCGCGAAGTGGTTCCGATTCGCGAAAAAACCCACCGCCTCTTGGGCGTTGGTGTACTCGAAGAACCTTAGGGAACTCGACGGACCTTGAGCGACCTGCGTTAACCCCAAGAGAACGCTCAAAAATCCCATGGCGAGCGCGACGAGGCTCAAAAGCCTGCGTTCGGCATAATCAAGCTGAAGCACGCCGAGGAAGATGGCGAAAGTGGGCAATAGAGAAAGCACGCTCAGCCAGGTCGCCGCCGGCGCCAAGCTCAGCGGCGCCCAGGGAAGGCCGCGATTGATCAATTCGTAGGGCGCTCCAAGGATCGCCCGTCCGGGCAAGGCCGTCCATATCGAGGGCGGAAGCGGCGCCAATTGCGCCAAGGGAACAGCCAAAATCGCGGCGCAAAACAACAGGGAGTAAAGTTGCCCACGCGATAGCGCACCGGTCCCGGCTCGCCACAGAGCGACAACAAGAATTGGAACCGAGACAAATTGAAGAAGCACGTCCGATAGGAACCCGCCTCGGGTGCCGCCTCCTAATAGGACCGCGAATATCAGGCCGAGGGCGCAAAAATAAAAGAGCGCGCTAATCTGCTCCCTCATCCGCGGTTGCGAAGAACTCACGATCCACGCCTATCTGCTTCGTAAGATTCAATCGGGGTGGTGAGCGTGCCGCGCCAGGGAAGTCTAAAGCGCCTAAGGTTCATTGTTCCTTCCTTTGTTCGCGGCCGAATCGGCGAGACGTTCCTCGCGCTTTTTGACGGCCGGCGTCCGCGATCAAACACGCTCCATCGCAATCAACGGAACGCGCATGGTTTCCATGGTTCACAAAATGTGCCGTCCGCCTTTTTTCGTCGAGCTCGCAAGCGATGATGGTCGACTTGAAAGCTTGGAAGCGCGGAGGACGCGCGGCCTTCTTCGGTTTCTCGAAGAGGATATCGATTCCCTCCGGAGCCTGAACGCCAATCCGCGGGCCGCCTCCGACTCGGCTATTCGAGCCGGTCCGATCCGAAAACGCAAGAGCATTTTCCTAACAGCTCGGATAAAACTCAGATATGCGGCCCCGAGTCTTTATGAAAGAGAACTTTAGGAAAAGCCATGATCGCGAATTATGGCGCGCGGGAGGTTTCGCGATACCTTCCCATCGAACAACCCATGTTCAGCTCATCCGAGCGTCCGCGCAAATCCCATTATGGTATTCCCGCAGGTTTAAAGGTCGCCACCACCGGGACAGTTTTCAATAAGCTCTGGAAGATGAATTTTCCGGTGGAGGTCGGCACGACGACCACGTCGCCGCTGCGCAAGGGCGGATCTGGCGCCTCTCCTGATCTTATCGAGTCGATGCTGTATTCCAAACCGCTGCGTAGACCGTCATGGGTACGGAAAACCATCACGTCCGAGGAGGCGTAGTCCCGATCCGGACCTCCGGAAGTGGCGAGAGCTTGCATCAAAGTCATTTTGCCGCGAATCGGAAAGACGCCGGGCGATCTCACCGACCCTTCGATGGTCACGCGCTGGCTGTTATATTCCTAGACATAAATATTGACTTGCGGGTTTTTCAAATAGCTCGCGCCAAGCCGCCTAGCGAGCTCGTGCTCGACCTCCTGCGACGTCAAACCCGCCGCCTGCATTTCGCCTATCAAAGGCAAATTGATCGTCCCCGAATCGGAGACCTGAACGTTGCGCGTGAGTTCCGGCACTTTGAACACGACGATTTCGAGAACATCTTGCACGCCGATCTGATAAGTCGCGCTTCCCGGCGACAAAGCCGCCGCGTCCGCGCCAACTTTCCGCGCCAATTGTTGTTCGCCCGCCGCTTGCGCCGAATTCGCCTCGGGACCTTGAACCGTCGAGTCGCATGCGGCAAGCACGGCGACGACGCCAAATAGCATCGCAAATCTCAGCGCGTTTAGCGGCGTGCCCATCTTCCCAATTCTCCACTATCTCGACGCCTGTCGAGCTTTGACTAAGCGAATTTGATAAAGTTTTAGTTGAGCTCGGCGCGATGCTTTCGAGCGTGAAAGCCCTGGTTCGACAAAGCGCTTCGCAAGGAGGCTGTTGGCTCAATATCCCACTCGCATCCAGCGACCACTTTCAGATCCCATCCGTCCAAACCTCTCCATCGATCGTCGTGGACAAACTATCGCTCGATTTTGTCCCAATATGGGCGTTGTTCGCATTCGTCGAGCGCATGAGCGGAGAAACCTCGCGCTCGGCGCCCGCGCTTCTTCCGAAGCCTCCAGGGGGAGCGCGATCGAAGGCGACGGGCGGAGTCTCTCGACAAATTCCACCCTCCCAGGAGAAGCGGTCATTTTCTCTCGATCGAGAGATCGGCGAAGCGAACGAGCCCCGCGACCAATTGCTCGGAGGAAGTTCGCGCGGCGAGATCCAACCGCACTGTTTGCACCTCGCAGCCGGTCCGAGGAACCTTGAAGTCGAATTCGAATTGCCTCTCTTCCGGGAAGGTTCCCAATATCATCTGACTTTCTCCGATCGCGCTCCCTCCAAAACAGAACACGCTCCATTGCATTCCACGCCGGCCCGTGACGTTTCCCTCGTAGGAGCCCGTCAATCGATAGACGCCCGGCGGTAGAATGACCATCTCCCAGACGCCGCCGAAGTTCACGCGCCCCTGTCCGAATTCCACGGACAAAGCGTTCTTGTCGGGGGCGCCGGGCCGCGGAGCGATATCAACGAACGCCCCATCCGCCGGCTCCAACTTCCAGTCAAAAAGAGTTCCGGAGGGCTTTGTCTCGAAGCCGCCATTAAATAATAATCCAGTATGAGCCAGTTGATCCGGTGGCAAAAATTGCCTCCAGACAAAATATGAAAATTTATAAAATTTACTTCCGAATAAAAATCCAATATAGCCTTGCAATTCGCCCGGAGTTGGCGGGGCGTCCGTCTCTTTGAGACTCAATAGCAGTTCCAGCGGCGTGCGCGCATCGGTTATGGCCAGTCCGGGTTCAATGAAAAACCAAAATCGCCATGGCGGATTAGTGGCGAATAGCTTCTTGATCTCCTTTTTGCCAACTTCGTCTTCCGCCATCCGTCCGAGAATAGGCAACGCAAATTTATACAAGTCCTGATGCACTCTGAGCAGGACGTCCGCGTAGTAGGCCGCGGAGCGATAATCCTTGTTTTGAAAGCTGCTCCGCATCGCCCAATCGACCGCGATGACTTCCTGGGAGGAATATCGCGCGGCCGTTTGCATCGCTTTCGTCGCCTTGGCGTCGTCGCCCGTTCGCGCCAGCAACTGGCCCAGCAAACGCAGAGCGCGCGCGTTGAGCGGAAACTCAGAAAGCGCCTCCTCCAACCGTCCGCGTGCTTCGTTCAGTGACTTAGTCGTGGGATTCTTGTCGAACAGGATGGCTTTTTCAGCGAGAGCGACAAGCGCCGATGGATCGCTCGAGTTTAACGACAAAGCGGTCTCAGGCTCGGTCTGAACGAGATAAGCGACCAAACTCCGGGAGATGATCAGCCAGACGAGCACTGGCACCAGCAACGCCAGGAACCCCATCCAGGCCAAGGGGGGCCGGGCGAGCCCGCGCCGTTTGTTCTTGCGCGAATAATCCGATGGCGGCATGCTCAAGCTTCGAACATTCGCGTCGATCCGCTCGGCGCCCGCTTCGGCCAAAGAATTTCTCTAACCCTAGTCATCGAGTTCACCCATCAGTAACAGCAGAAGGCGATGGAGAAAGCTGTCGTTCTTGCGCTGCTGGACTCTCTCCGTCCGCGCTGGCGGGATTATTGCCGCCGTGGTCGTGAAATCTTCATAAAGCGTCACCTTGCTAGATTCTGGAATGGCCGACATATCCATGAACCACTCGTCGCGTCGAGGATCTTGTCCCGCTTCGCCGGAGGCGTGGGCGATGTCGTAGGCGGCGCGCTTTTCCGGCGTCTTGAGGTCGTTCCACGCCGTTGTGACCCGCGTCACGAAAATGGACCTTTGAGCGTTTTCACTAACGTCCGGGTGCAGCCATCGAAGGAGCAGCGCGAGATTTTGACGCAATTGAGACGCCGTCGCGTCCGGCCCCACGCCCAATATGTGATAGCTGTCGGCGCCCGGCCTCAACAATATTTGCTCGATAAAAAAAGCGGCCGCCGCTCGCAGTGTCTCCGGTGATTTTCCGGTCAAGACGATCGCCTCTCGCGTCGCCTCTTCGTCGTTCGCCGCGATGCGCAGCAAAAATGGAACGCCATGGGGAAGCGGTCCAGTCCTCAGCGGGCGGACGCGCGAAGGGATCAACATCAAGTCGACCGCCACCCTTAATGCTGTCACCTCGCTCATCGACCAACATCTTGCGCGTTATTTGAGTGACGCGCGCCGCCATCCTTCAATTGAGGATGATCATCCTCCTCCGCGAAGTCCTCCGATTTGTTTTCCAATTCGTCGTTAACGTCCTGACCGTAGCCATACCCGTAACCGTAGCCATAGCCGTAGTCATAGCCGTAATTGGCGGTCTTCGCGTCGAACTTGGTGACAACCGCGCCGATAATCGGGGTCCGCGAACTCTCCAGTCGTTTCAAAGCGACTCGGACCGGGCCGATACGTGTTTGGCCTGCGGCGACGACGAAAATCGTCGCATTGACGGCCGCGGACAGCAATGGCGCGTCGGCCAATCCCAGGACGGGCGGCCCATCGATGACGACGAGATCGAACACCTCCAGTCCTCTTGTAAGCAGGGTCGTCAGCCGCGAACCGACCAGCAAGTCGGCCGCGTTGGGCGGCAATGGCCCGGAGGACATGAAGAAGAGATTTTTGTGCACCGTCCGCCTTATCGCATCCGGAGGCGAACAGCTCCCGGTCAGATAATTACTGAGACCAACGCTGTTTTCGACGCCAAGCTTCTTATGCAGCGACGCATTGCGAAGGTCTCCGTCGACGAGCAGGACATTGAGGCCCATCATCGAAAATTGCCTGGCGATCGCCAGGGATGTGACCGACTTGCCTTCGGATGAGGCGCAGCTGGTCACGCAAATCGTTTTCGGCAGACCAGCCTCGGTGGAAAATTGCAGCGCCGTGCAAAGCGAACGATAAGCCTCCGCGAGGGCCGAGCGCACGTCGGCGAACTCCGCTTCGACGGTGGACGGAGGTTTGATTTTCGGGATGACGCCCAGTGTCGGTAGGCCGAAAAGCCTTTCCGAATCGTCGGGAGAATGAATGCAGTCGTCGAGGTATTCAAGAAGGTAGGCGGCCACGAAAGCCACGCCGAGTCCAAGGACAAGGCTGAGAGCGAGCGCGCGCGACATGACCGGAGACGACGGCCCCCCGGCAGCTCCGCCTTGTCGATGATGAACACATTGTTGGCGCCGGAGCCGCCGGCGACGTCGACCTCCTTCATTCGCTGAAGAAGCCCCTCATAAAGATTGCGGTTCGAGTCCACCTCTCGTTTTATGATATTATATTCGATGCTGCGCCTTTGGAGATCGAGCGCGTCCGCGCGGAGCGTCCCGATTCTCTTCGACATCTCTCTTTCTTGGCTTAACGACGACTCGTAAAGCGCTTTCATCGACGATTGAATGGTCTTGACCTCGGCGGCGAGCTGGTGATCTACTTCTTTAATTTTATTAGTAATTTGCACCTGACTGGGATAGTTTGGCTGGAAGGTTTCCGATTTCTCCTCGAACTCCGTCACGAGCAGATTCCGCCTGGCTCGCAAACCGTCAATGACATTATTTGTCAGTAATTGCGGAAGATTGATCGCGGTCGCGCTTTGGACCTGCTTCCAGAGCTGTTCATTCTTGATGCGCTCCGCGATAATGTTTCGCAGCGCCGTGTTCGCGGCGGCCAAATTGGATTCCGCGATCGAAGCCTTGTCCGTTGTCGCGACGATTTGTTCCTTCTGCGCGAACTCCAACAGCGTCTTTTCGGATTGCTCAAGGCGCAGCTTCATTTGCGCTACTTGGTCGTCAAGAAAAGTCTTCGCGTAGGAATTCGCCTGGAACCGCTTGTCGAGGGTGGAGGCGATGAACGCCTCGGCGTAGACTTGGGCGATTCTTTGCGCTTCCGTCGGCGAGGCGTCGGTATATGTGATGTCGACCAAGCGCGAGCCGGAAACTGGCCGAACCGAACGGTGGCTCAGAACGACGCCGACGGCGGCGGCCGCGCGATCGGCGCTCCCGATGCTTTTGTCCGCCTGAGCCGCCGACTTATCCCCTCCGCGAAACATCCCCAAAAGCGAAAATTGTTTGGGTTTCAAAAACGCCGTATCGTTCCCGAGCCGGGCCATGGACACCACGCGTTCCGCGAGGCTGCGACTTTGAAGAAGTTCGTACTGCGTTCTCAGGAAATCGCCGTCGCTGGAATCCGACGGCGTGACGCTGCCGTTTTCGACGATCTTGCTAACGCTGCGGTCGATCTGAATCCGGACCGCCGACGTGTACTGCGGGATCAACATCAGCGTCTGCAGCCAGCCGATCATCACGAAGGCCGAAATGATGCTTCCGATTAGCCATTTGCGCTTCTTTACGATGCGCCAATATTCGCGCAGATTGACGCCCGCCGCGTCTTGAAGTTCTATCTGTCTTGGCACAAATCCCGCGAGTTGCCCGTCACCGCGGCGTGGCGCCGAAACCAGATGACCGCCCGACCCCGAGCCGTCGATCGGAAGGCGGTTATCGTCTGGCGAATTCTGTTCGGCGTTGGTCATTGTTTCACGTCGCGTTCGAGCATTCGTCAGTGGGGCAAGCAAAGAGGCGATCTAGGATGAACGCCCGCGAACATCTGCCCGGATGTTAGGACGCTGCTGTCTTGGGGGCGCATCTTCTCGTCGGCGGTTTACCCGTTCGGGCCCGTCGCGGTCTCGATGCTCTCGGTCCGCCCTCGAGGATTTGACGGTTCAAGGCGCGCGGACACGCCAGCCGACTCGTCATTTCAGAATCGTTCCGAAAAGATGGGTCGGAAACGCTGCTCGGTCTTTTCACAAGCGCCGCCGCGTCCGCAAAAGCAGCCTTCATGGTCGTCCTTGCGGAACTTCATTCACCATGATTCAACTCATTTCCAGACTGGAGTGAAGCTATTGATAGAAGGATCGCAACCAGTCCGCAAGACGGCTCGAAACACGACCATCATCGCTTCTCGCGGCGCCGGAGGGCCCGCGCGAAGCAGCACGTCGGTCGCGGATCGGGCGCCGGGTCTCGCTGAAATCTATGCCCGCCTGGGCGCCGCCGGGTTGCGGCAGCCGAGCGGGCGATTCGTCGGAAAGAACTCCGCGCGGGCGCGTAACGACGAGATGGTTGGCTTCTTCCTCGCCCACCCATTTCGCGGCGACTTCCCGGCCTTCCCGCAAATTGGGGCGCCGCCTGCCCACGCCATGAGCATCGGTGGCGAGAATGTGGACACGCCCCTCCTTCATCATTTTCTCGGCCCAATATAGCGGGCCTCGCCCGAAGACGCCGGTAAGCGATCCAGCCGTGACCTGCATCCAAACCCCGGCGTCGCACATTTGTTCCATGATCGGATAATTGGCCTCGATCCAGGTCAGCCTCTCGGGATGTGTCAGCACCGGCACGTAGCCTTGCACCAAAAGGCCGAAAAAGAACTCCTCGATTCTGGGTGGCGCGACATGATGCGGCGGCTCCACGAGGACGTAGCGCGTATCGGCGAGAGACAGAATATGTCCCGACTTCAATCCAGACAGAAAATCCGGAACCAAATGGGCGTCGGCTCCCGTTGTCAGTTGGAGCGCGATTCCATGCTCGTCGAGAGCCCGCTGGAACTGGGCGATCGCGAGACGAATTTGGGGACCCGTATTATTGTATAAGCCCGGAAGGATATGGGGCGTGCATGCCTGCACCTCCACGCCATTGGCGACCGCCATTCGAGCCATTTCCAACGCTACGCCAATATCCGCGGCGCCGTCGTCGATGCCTGGCAAGATGTGTGAGTGGAGATCGATCACGAAGACCCGCCATGAAAAGGGATGATAGCCCGGCGATTTCACTGAACCGTTTCGCTCGACTTTCGAACTGGATTGTTTGACCCGAAAGTGTATCAGATATAATAGTCACGCTCAAAGTTGTCTATTTTGCGAAGGTCGTCACACCATCTCCTATGCGACGCCGGCGCCCGCTTCGGTCAAGGGATCACGGGGTGGCGGGAATAAGTCAACTGATTCTGCGCGGAAGAACTTCCGCCGGCGCCGTTGAATGGCCGACTCGAGGCGGCCATAGCGAACGCTCCTGTGGTCGCGAGCGCGTCCCGGTCTTAACGTTGCCGACACCGCGCTCGAGTAATATGAAAAAGCGACTCGCGAATAAAGAAAACCCAGGACTCTCGAGTCGCGGGTTGAAAATAGCGGCTAGCGCCGTGAACCCGTCAAAAACCCCGACCTTTCAATGTCACGGGCTGGCGGGACTGCCGACGCCGCCGCCGGGATTGTTATTGTTGTTGAGCAGCAGCGTATAAAGCAACTGATTCTGCTGGGACGAGCCACCGCCGCCGTTGTTATTAGTAGTCGCCAGCGCCGCCGCGATGCCGCCGCCGATCAGCAACGCTCCGGCGCCCAAATAAAGCCCTTGATCGCCAGCGAACGATTCCGGATTTCCGGCATTTGGATCGACCCCGCATGCCACGGCATTGCCGTTGGCGTCGCGCACAATCTGCCCCAGTTTGTCAACCAGCTGATGATCGATACAAGACGACGCTTCCGCCACCTGAATCCCTACCGTCAATAGCTAATGCGCATCCTAATACAGTGGCGCTACGGGACATGCGTGTCTCCTATGAAAAAACTTAGCTTGCTGTCCAATCAACGGACGACTAACCAAGTCGTTGATCTTTCGCCGAACTCTATAATCCATAAGACGGCGGAGGTCAAGACTGCGAGCCCTCGCGACAGCGCGCGAGGGATTCGTCACCATCGCCCCGCGCGCTTGTTCCAGGCCCACAGCAGATCGGCGAATCGATCGTAAACGAGTCGAGTGAGCCAAATGGCGCCGGGCGCCCCGAACAGGGTAGCCAGCCAGGCTTCGCCGGGGGTCGCGCGCCAGACCGCGACGACGACATCAGCGCCGACCAGCATGGCGCCGGTCCGGTCGACCGCGTGCAGGCGCCGGCGCACGTCGTCCACGCTGGCGCCGTAAGCCTTCAGCGCTTCCGGCTCCAAATTAATGTCGCGAAATTCGATCTCCCCGGCGGTGACCGCGGCGCGCAGCCGCTCCCTTTGCCGGGATACGCCGGCCTCGCACACCGGACATTTGGTGTTATGCCAAACGGTCAACGCGGGCTTGCTCACGACTCCCACCCTACAGGCGAAACTCTCCAGCGCAAATGCGCCGGCGCATCGCCGCGTCGAGCGGAACATAACCGTTCGCGCCCGGCCGAGCGAAATATAGCGCCCCCGCGATCTCTTCCGTCTCGAACCCTTGCGCGGCGAGGGCTTGCTTCTTGTGCTTAAATGTTTCGGTTGTCTCGAGAGTTTCGCAAAGACGCAAAAAGAGAGGTCGGGCGTAGGGCGGCAGAGCCGCGTCAACGCTTTGGCGAAGCCGGTCGAAATCGAAATCATCGCCCACCGCCAGCGCCGCCATGCCGGCCCGTCCCTCGAAACCAGGCACTTCGACCCCATAGACATTGGCGTCGCGCACGCCCGGGCAGGCGGCGAGAACCTGCGCGACCTCGAAACTCGACACGTTCTCGCCCTTCCAGCGAAAACTATCCCCTAGGCGATCGGAGAAATAGTAATAGCCGCGCGCGTCCTTGCGCATGAGATCGCCGCTGCGCATCCACGCGTCGCCGGGCTCGAAGACATCGCGCAGGACCTTCCTGTCCGAGTCTTCCGGGCTAACATAGCCGTCGAAACTGGCGCTGGAGCCTTCCCGCGCTTCGATCCGGGCGATTGCTTCGCCCGTTTCGCCGACGCCGACTCGTATGCAGCGTCCGTCCGTACCCCGCGCCGGCGCCCGCGTCGCTTCGTCGATAGCGACGAGCGCGATCTGGAAACGATGCGCGAGAAAGGCGGGGACGCGACCGATGGCGCCCGGCTCGCCCTCGACGTTATAAAGCGAGAAATTGCTTTCAGTCGCGGCGTAAAATTCGAGAATGCGCGGGATGTCGAAACGGCGTTGGAACCGCGTCCACACATCGGCGCGCAGCCCGTTGCCGACGACGAGCCGCAAGCCGTGCCGCCGTGCCGCCTCGCAATCCGGCGCATTGAGCAGATAGCGGCAGAGTTCGCCGATATATTGAAACATCGTGCATCGCGACGTGGCCACGTCGTCCCAGAAGCTTGAAGCCGAAAAGCGCGCGCGCAACACGACACAGCCTCCCGCCAGCAACACCGACCAAACAGCGACGACGCCCCCGACGGAGTGATACATGGGCAGGCAATTATACATGCGGTCCTTCGGGCCGGCATTCGTCAACCCGGAAAACCACAGGCTCCAGTTCATCACCTTGCGGTGCGTTACGATGGCGGCCTTGGGCAGTCCCGTCGTTCCCGACGTAAATATATAGAGTGCGCGATCCCTTAACGTGACTTCGCGCCTTTCTTCGTCGGCCAGCGGCGCGCCGGAGAGAGAGGCGACGTCGGCCTTGAGGCGCCCCTCGAATCGTTCGCCGTCATGGACCAGGACGCGGACCGGCGCATCGATCATCGCCGCCGCGTCAAGGCAGGCCGGCGCGAGCGCGTCGGAGACGATCACACTCCGCGCCCCGGCGACGCGCAGACAGTGAGCGAGTGCCGGCGCGGAAAGATGCGTGTTGAGCAACGCCACGACCACGCCGACGCGCGTGAGCCCGAGCCAGATGGCGGCGTAATCGGCGCAATTGCCCATCACCAGGGCGAACACATCGCCCTTTTGCAATTCATCGTCCAACGCCCAACGGGAATAGCGATTCGCGCGCTCGGCGAATTGCGTGAATGAAAGGCTCTCGCGGTCGTCGATTACCGCCGCCTCGGGACCTCGCGCGGCGATGACCTCGTCGAAGGCCGCGGAAAGAATGCGGCTTTGATCCTGCTCGATCGGCGCGATTCTTTGCAGCGCGCGCAGCCAATCCTTGTTGGCTGTGCTTTTTACGGTTGCGGCCGAATTGGCGGGTTCGGAAGTCTCGTCGGTCATCGGCGGCCCGTCGTAGGAGGAGATTCAAAAGCATTAATCGAATTCAATAGATGGCCCGCGGAGCAACGGCGCCAAATTAAGCGCCGCGCGTGAACAGTGAAAGTGTCGCGAGCAGTTAGGGTTACTACTCTCATTCCCTCGCTATTTCGGCGAGGAGAGGGATTATTGACGCGTCTGGTTCAGAAATGCGGGTCACGGCGCCGCGCGGGACTTTAGGGACATGTATTCGTCGAGTCGCTCGAAAAAATCAACGGAAAGGCGCGTGGATGCGTAGCGAAACCATCGCCGTGCATGGCGGGTTTGATCATGATCCGACGACCAAGGCGGTCGCCGTTCCGATCTACCAGACGGTCGCCTATGAATTCGACAGCGCCGATCACGCCGCGGCGCTGTTCGATCTCGAAGCCGAGGGCTATCGTTACAGCCGCATCGCCAATCCCACCAACGCGGTGCTGGAGAAGCGCGTCGCCGAACTCGAAGGCGGCGTCGGCGCCCTCAGCGTCGCCACCGGCCAGGCCGCGCTCTATTACGCCTTTGCCAATGTCGCCGACCACGGCGGCAATATCGTCGCGGCGCCGACGCTCTACGGCACGACCCACACTCTGTTGCAGCATGTGCTGCCGCGTCAAGGCGTCGACGCGCGTTTCGCGCGGAGCACGGCGCCGGAGGACATGGCGCGCGCCATCGACGTCAACACGCGCGCGCTGTTTTGCGAGAGCGTCGGCAATCCCGCGGGCAATATTTGCGACATCGCCGCGCTCGCCGAGATCGCCCATGCGCGCGGCGTCCCGCTGATCGTCGACAATACGGTCGCCACTCCGGCCTTGCTGCGGCCGATCGAGCACGGCGCCGACATCGTCGTCCATTCACTCACCAAGTTCATGGGCGGACACGGCGCGACGCTTGGCGGAATCATTGTCGACGGCGGGCGTTTCCGCTGGCGCGATCATCCCGAACGCTTTCCGATGTTCAACCAGCCGGACGACTCCTACCATGGGCTGATTTACGTCGATCATTTCGGCGAGACCGCCTATATCGCGCGGGCGCGCAGCGTTTATCAGCGCGCCACCGGCGCCGTTTTACCGCCGCTCTCGGCCTTCCTGCTGCTTCAGGGCATAGAGACGCTCCACCTTCGCGTCGAACGTCATGTCGAAAATGCTCGAATGGTCGCCAACTTCCTTCGCGACGATCCGCGCGTCGCCTGGGTGAATTACGCGGGATTTTCCGACAATCCCTATTTCGTTCTGGCCGAAAAATATTTCAACGGCCGCGTTCCGTCGCTGCTCACCTTCGGCGTGAAGGGCGGGCTCGCGGCGGGCAAGGCGGTTTACGACTCGCTGCGGCTCGTCAAGCGACTCGTCAACATCGGGGACGCCAAATCGCTCGCCTGTCACCCCGCGTCGACGACGCATCGGCAGATGTCGCCGGCGGAGCAGGCCAAGGCCGGGGTCTCGCCGGAGATGATTCGGCTGAGCATCGGCATCGAACATATCGACGACATCATCGAGGATCTCGATCAGGCCCTGGCGGCGACGGCGCATGCCGCGCCATGCCGCGCGGCGCAAGGCGTCGTCTGAAATGAACGCGATTCCCGCCCGCCAATCCTTCGACGGCCCGGCGCTCCAAATCGCGCTGGTCAACAACATGCCGGATCAGGCGATCGACGCGACCAAGGCGCAGTTCGTCAAACTGCTGCGCGCCGGCGCCGGGAACGTTCCATTTCGCTTGCGCTGCTATACATTGTCCAGCGTGCCGCGCGGGGAAACGGCCCGCCAAGCCATCGCGCGAAGTCACGAGGATATCGAGGCGCTTTACGCCCGCCGCGCCGACGCGCTAATCGTCACGGGAAGCGAGCCGCGCGCCGACAGGCTTGAAAGCGAACCCTATTGGGATGATTTCGCACGACTGGTCGATTGGGCGCGCGTTCATACGATCTCCACGCTATGGTCCTGCCTCGCCGCGCATGGCGCGGTGCTGCGGCTCGACGGCGTGACGAGACGCCGCGCGAGGGAAAAAATCACCGGCGTTTTCGCTTGCGAGGTCGACGCCAATGATTGGGCGACGCGTGGCGCCGCCGACTCGATCCTAGTTCCGCATTCGCGCTATAATGGCTTGTCGCGAAACGCTTTGGTCGAGCGTGGCTACCGCATATCCTCATGGTCCGGGGACGTGGAAGTCGACTGCTTCTGGCGGCGCGAACCCAGCCTGTTTCTGTTCATTCAGGGTCATCCCGAATATAACGCCGACACCTTGGCGCGCGAATTCCGTCGCGACGCCCTGCGATTCCTCAATGGCGAGAGTGACTGTTTCCCCTCTCCGCCGCGAAACTATTTTTCGAACGAGGCCCAAACCGCGCTCGATGCGTTGAGATTGTCCGCGGACTTCTTCGATCGCCCGCGTCTCGCGCGAATGCTCGGCCAAATCATCGGGAACGACGAGCCGTCGCCCACCTGGGCGAATGACGCGGAGCGTCTGTACCGTAACTGGCTCGAACTCGTCGCATTCGAGAAAATGCGCGAGGCGCGAGCTGACGCTATCGCGTGAGCTCTTCGACAAGCGCGGCGACACGCTCGATGGAGCGAAAATTCGCGGGCATAAGTTTCGATCCGGGAATCGTAAGGTCGAACTCGGCTTCGACAGCTAACATCAAATTCACCATGTCCATCGAGGTCAACCCAAGTTCTTCGAGGTTTCGATCCGGCCCGATCTCTCCATTTGGCGCGCCTAACTTGACAAAATTGCGCACAATGGCGTCGATGCGCGCGGATATATCACGGGTTGGAACATCCAGCATGGAGCTTCACTCTTCTTGATCGCCAGGCGGCGTTCGTTCGGCCAGCCGCGCCGGGCCATTGGCGCGATATGTTCCTACATTGCATTGAAGTAAATATAATTTGCACGAAGCGCGCAATTTTACTTAATTTATAGTGAATCCAATTAACCTTTACAGGCTGAACATAGTATTAATTATAGCATGTTCGTGAGATCGCGCATAATCTCGCGGCAGCGCGGAAGTTCACGCTTGCGCGTCGCTTCCCGCCCGAGAATTTTGGCGGTCTCGACGCCTCGCGCCATTCTCCGCAAAAGTTTTCCGCTCAGAGGCGTGTCATGGCCGTTTCCTTCGTTACGAAACCCGGCCCGATTGTCGAGGCCCAGGAGGCTCCGTCGCGGGACATGGATCCAAGGATCGACGCGGCGGTCGCGGTCGCGCGACGTCACGCCGACGCCGTCGACGTCGAGGCGCGGTTTCCGCGCGAGGCCTTCGAGGAATTGCGCGCGCAAAAGCTGCTCGGCTTGCTGCTTCCGGTCGAGGCGGGAGGCGAGGCCGCGCGCGTCTCGGACGTAGCGCAAATCTGTTACGCGCTCGGCCGCGTTTGCTCTTCCACGGCGATGATTTATGCGATGCACCAGGCCAATGTCGCCTGCATCGTCCAACATGCCGACGCCACGCCGAAATTTTCGCGCTATCTGCGCCGTATTGGCCAGGAGCAAATGTTGGTGGCGTCATCGACGACCGAAGGAAACAACGGCGCGAATGTGCGCATGAGCGAATCGGCGATCCAGTCCGACGCGAAGGGAATTTCGCTAAGCCGCGACTCCTCGGTTCTCTCCTATGGCGCCGATGCGGACGCAATCGTTTCGACCGCGCGGCGCGCGCCCGAGTCCATCGCGACCGATCAGGTGCTCGTGCTGTTCTTCAGGGAGCAATACAATCTCACCGATGGCGCGAGTTGGGACGCGCTGGGCATGCGCGGCACCTGCAGCGCGGGTTTTCGGCTTGAAGCGCGCGGAGAAGCCGAACAGGTTCTGACTTCGCCCTATGAACGCATCCACCGCCACGCGATGATGCCGGTCACCCATTTATTGTGGGCGGCGTGCTGGGCCGGCGTCGCGGCCGGCGCGGTGGAGCGCGCTCAAGGATTCGCGCGCAAAATCTCACGCCTCGCCAAGGGCGCGCTGCCACCGGGCGCGCCTATGGCGACGCAGGCCTCGCTGTCGCTAATGACTCTGGTCAACATGGTCGGCGCGGCGCTCGCCGATTACGAGCGCCGCGCGACGAGCAAGAGTGGGCTCGACGAGATCGCCTTTCAAACCTCTCTCAATCTTCTCAAGGTCGGCGCTTCGGAATTGGCGATCGAGACCGTCATGCGCGCGCTGGGCGCTGCTGGAATATCGGGCTATCGCAACGATAACGAATTTTCCATCGGCCGGTCGCTG
>PLZT01000494.1 GCA_003152255.1 Methylocystaceae bacterium
CAAAAACGGCGTCAAAACAGCCATCCGCTTGCCATTTTCGAAAGGCGCTATAAATGCGCGTGTAGTGAATTTCTGCACGACCTTCTTGATCTCTTTCGATCGGCAGTTCTTTCCACTGACACCCCAGATAAAGCAATCGTAAAATGTAATTGAAGACCGTATGCAAAGTGAGTTTCGGCGCCGGGCCTCGGCTCCCGACGGTAAGATGCGGCAAGACAAATTGCTGGAACTGCTCGAAACTCAATCTCGTCGGAATCGACTGCCATTGCTGGCTGCTCGCCATTTTGCCCCACAAAGAAATTAGATTTTTGCCCGCTTCGGTCGCTATCATTAAAAAGTCCGTAACTACAGCGCTTACAGACAAATTCGCACGATTCGCAAAACCCGCAACCAGTAGTATGTTTTGCGGGGCGACTGCACGATCGAAATCACTCGCCATGTCCGCTCAGTGATGTATCACGAACGAGGCCGGCGCATGGATTTCTAGCGGTCTTTGTCGCTGAATGACCCCAAGGAGACGCCCCTATGGCCATGGCCAAGGCGAAAGTAACCTATCAGATGCAATGTATTTGGAATGAAACTTGGTTTTTGGACAGATAGCCCGACTTTATAATCGAGGCGAGATTGCGAGGAGGCCCCGGTCTGATGAGTTTGCCGGCGTCCTCAATCGTTTTCGTCTCCGACTTCTCCTTCGCGATTTGCTAGAATCCGAGGATCCAGTAAGCCTTGGACTGGAAGAATGATCGCGTAGATGCTTATTGTGGCGACCACACAAAGCGAAAAACCGCCGTAACGGTCGTAGAGATAGGATCCGAGGAGGTCGCTGCCTCGCAACGAGATGAAATAAGCGCTGCTAGCGACCATCATCGTCGTGCCCTCCAAACCCTTTGGGCATGATCGCATGATCAGGTCGACGATCGCGGCCGTCGCCAAGCCGCCCAAGACCCCGATAGCTGCGGCGACCGCCAGTGCGTCTGCGACGGAGTTCACCAGCAACAGCGGCGCGTATTGCGGAATCGCGACTACGGCCCCCCAGCGCAAAAGCACCTTCAAATCAAACCGTCGACTGAGCGCCGCAAACAGAATGTATGCGGGGACGAAACCGGCGGTGAAGAGAGCGTTCCAGAGACCCCACTGCCAGTCCGTCGCGTGCAGGTTGTTTTGGAGATGGTATTGCAGCGCAGTTCCCGAACCCGGCGCGAAATTCCAAAGGAGCCAGATAAAGAGCGGGAGGCGCACATCCGGCTCGCGAGCGAAGCGCCGCAGCTCTCCCCAATCGCCCAGTGAAATAGCGCGCTCCGCAGAATCGCCTAGCGCGAGACAGGCGGGCCGCCGCATTGCAAAGAAGGCAACGCAAAGTGAGGCGGTCGCGCCGGTGAGAAAAAGCGCCTGACTGGCGGACCGGCTATCGAGCGCGTTCGACATTTCGCTCAACTCGCCGCCGACCAGATAGGCCGCCGCCATAGGCGCTGCAGTGAATATGTTCCAAACTACGCTCGTGTGGCCGCAAAGGTTGAAAGTTTGTCCAAACATGGCCATCGAGCCGTTCTGGGCGCTGGCGATGAACAAAGCGCAGATGGTCAGGAGGATGACCGCCGTGAGCGCGGCTTCCCGTGTTAGCGGGACGAGCGCGAACCCGCCGTAAATCGCGCAACTGAAAAGCGCGCCATACAAAATAATGGCTCTGTCCGCTCCCGGGCGTTGCGCGATCATCCTGTCCCGCATCAAGCCGAACAAAAAAGAGAAATATAACGGCAAGGACGCGAAGATTCTAAATTGTGACGTCTCTTCCGCACTTAAATGCAGGCGATTTTTCAATATGAAGCTTAGTGGAACGTCGACAAGGCCGCCGTTGGGATCGCACAACGACATCAGCGCCATCAGCGCCCCAAACTGTATCATTGCTCGTGATTTAGCAGTGGAAAGGGATACCCCGTGCTGGATCCGCCTCTCTTCTAAACCTCGGGGCGCCACATGTCCGCCTCTCCAACCGACTGCAACGACCGAAATTCCAAATGTCGTGTTCTGGCGGCGGTCTTGAGGGCAACTATATCTTGGAAAGTTTGTCGGCGAAAGTGACTGCATCTAGGAGCGTGAATATGGATCCGGAAAGGGAGAGCCGCGATGATGCGGTGCTGACGATGGCCGGCTTAGCCGCAAATCGGCGTTACGCCTATCAGAGCATCGGTGCGCTAGGGGTCATCGAATTAACTGCGCCCGAACGCGCCGCGGCGGTTTCGAAGGGATTGAGGCGGTTGGGCGTAGTCGCTGACGATCGTCGCTACTTCGACCTACACGCGGTGCTCGACGTCAAGCATTCGCAAGCATGGAACGCGAATGTTCTGCATCCGCTCGTGCGTGAACAGCCAGAAACGGCCCGCGCCATAGCCGAAGGCGCCTTGATGCGTCTGGAGGCGGGACGCAGATGCTTCGAGAGATACCGCGCCGAATTTGGTCTACAGTTTGACTGTCACCAGCCCGCGCTCATAGATTCGTGTCGCCCATGTAACCCATCCGGGTGAGCCACTCAAAATCGTGGTCGATAAGCTTCTGACCTATGTCGATCCTATATCGCAGATTGGGAATAATTACGCGGCGAGCCCGGTTGTAAGCCGCGGCCTGAGCCTCACGAATGTTTGCGCCGACCCCCGTCACCACCATCGACCAGCCGTGATACCCAGCGGTTACAAGTTGGTCGCCCTCTAGCCCGACTTCGCCCAAATGGATGTTGTCGCGGTCCTCTCGCGAGAGTTCGCCCTCGATGATTATCGGAAGACCCACGGGCTCTGGCACGAACGTGCGGACATAAGGAAAGGGCCTGGTCGTCATGACGACCCCGACGCAAAAGCCGTCCGAAGTCTCCAACACCCCTTCGTCATGCTGCGTGAGAGATTTGAATAATTTCGACCAGGATGTGCGCTGCAGCGGCTCCAGAATCGCATAACCGGGATAACCGAAACGGCTTGTGAATTCCAAGGGCCAAATGCCTCCTTCGTTCACAATCGTATTCAGATTTATGTATCCGCAATAGCCGTGCTGCGCCAGCAAGGGCGCCATGCGCGCCAGGGTCTTTTCGAAGAAACGGTCGGTGTTCTGATAGGTGACGACGGTGCCCATCTCGCCGGTCAACTCGCCTAGGTCTCCAGGAAAAAACGCCTTGTGCTCCCAATCGAGACAGGCCGGACGCAGAAAACGCCGCCCGTTGAAATAGGCGCCCACGCCCGTCTCGACGCCGTCGACGTATTCCATCAACACGAAAGAGATGCGCTCGCGGTCGAGCTGGCGAAATTTCGCGCGGAGCATCGCGATGACGTCTCGACCGTCCGCCGCTCTTCCGACGTAATTGTCTGCGGCGCCGAATGTGTCGCCGTTGAACTTGAGGACATAACGCCCGGGATTTCGCTCTAAAAAGCGTTCGGCGTCGGCCAGCCGATCGAAACCGAACATCTGTGCGACCGGGAAGCCCAAATCGTGGAGCAGTCGCTGTGCATAGCCACGGTCGTTTTCAAGTCTGTCGCCGAAAGAGCAGCCGCCGATGACC
Organism: Methylocystaceae bacterium; assembly: GCA_003152255.1. Next base: position 3,542 of record PLZT01000494.1, read on the forward strand.
TGGAATCCGGCCGCCCGCAATTCGTCCTGGCGGGTTCCGCGCTCCTCGGCGACATTCTCAAAAATTATGTAACCATCTCGGCCCGCTTCTCGGATCCAAGGAAGTTGCGATTCCCAATCGTCCACGCGCGGAGCGAGACCCGCAAGAGTGCCCTGACAAAGGGGTTCCGAGATGAAAACGCGAACTTCGTGACCTTCGGCCTGTAGTCTGAGATACATGGACGCGAGGTCGCAATAGTCTCCAATGCCGAGAAAGCGCATCGCAGCCACTCTTTGCCAAAACCGCGGTTCAGATTAAGCTAGCACAAATCTCGAAAAGAGGTCGATATGCTTCTCATCAAGACGCACGTCGCGCCGAGCTCCATACACGGGAACGGCCTATTTGCGAGCGAAGACGTTCCTATCGGCAAGGAGATTTGGCGTTTTCTCCCACCCTTCGATCTAACCGTCTCTGAAGAAGCCTTGACGGATTTGCCCGCCGCCGTGCGCGAGCATCTCGACCTTTACGCCTATCGCTCGCGCGATCTCGGCGGCGCGTTGGTGCTGCCCGGCGACAACGCAAAATTTCTCAACCACTGTAGCGCTCCCAACACCGTGGAGCGCCGCTTTGCATCCTTCGCGTCGCGACCCATTGCGATCGGGGACGAGATCACTTGCGACTACGGCGCCTTTTGCGTGGACTGGGAGGGTGCAATCAAAAGCGACGTTAAGCCGCCAGTGCTGTCTGCGGGATCGAGACCTCCGCATCAGAGGAGCTATGCGCGGCTGCGATGCGGAAAGCATGGCGTCGGTGTTTTCGCCATCACCGACATTCCAGGGGGTGTTCGACTGTTCGAAGCAGACACTGGCGTAACCGTGCGCGTGCCCGTTCACGTCGTGGATGCGCTCCCAGCGTCCGAACTGCGGCGCATGTATTACGACTTTTGTCCGCTGATTGGAGGCGAATTCATTGCGCCTCCGCATTTCGATCTGCTTACGCCGGGTTGGTACACAAACCATTCCAACGCGCCCAACATTCATGTGGGGCCGGCGCTTGAGTTCACTTCGGCTCGTGCGATCGCCAAGGGCGAAGAACTGACCACGGACTATGCAAGCTATAGCGAGCACGCGCGGCGCTTTTTGGCGGAATGGGGATTAGGCGGTGACTGAACGGCAAGCAATCGGGGTGACTGCGACGACCGCTCTTGGCGCTTCAGCGACAAGGAGCCTCCGCCGCGGAACCGTCTGGCGGCGTCAGCTTTTTGGCCTATCGCGTCGATTGTCGAAATTCGCGAATTTCGACAATGCGCCGCAAGTTCCATAATCACCGCTTCCGCGAATCCGCGAGGTTTGCGCGACGCCGCCCGCGAAAATGTCCGCTGGCGCACCCGCCGCTGCTCAGCCCCCATCCGGCACGGCGATTTTCGCCTTGTCGTTCCCCAACCGCTCGTCTGCATGGAATGAAAAGGCCCGGATCGCGGGGGGCGATCCGGGCTGAATGTTGAGCCGCGGTCATGGGCGGTGCGGCTCCTAAGGTAGAGCGGACGCCCGAATTGCTAAGAAAGAGTTAAGGCCGAGCGCCGGCGTGGGCGCTTGCCAGAATCACCGGCCCGATGCACGCTGACCGATGCGCGCGCTGATTTGCGTCGCGCCGACTGATGGAGAATAGCCCTTAGAAACACGAAGACCCGCCTGAGAGGCGGGCCGGTGTCCCGGCAAGCCGGGGAATATCGAAGAGTTTGGCGACCTCGATACTCCCCGAAATCGCGATTCGAATCAAGCCCCTTGTTTGGGGGAACGGATTTGCTTGCCGAAAATCAGCCCTCTCCCGGCGCGGTCGACGTGTTCGACCCGAAGGAAGAGTCATGTCTGCATTCTGCCTATCCCTATCCCTACCCCTGCCCGGCCTCGGCGTAGCCAGCCGCGCCCTTTGGCCCGTCTGGCGCGATAGCACCCGCAAGGAAGTCCGCTTCCAGCCGCTACCCAAGCGCCAGGCCGTGAAGCTGTTTCACCACGCCCGCCGGCTGGAGCGGCAGACCCGCGCTCGCAATCGGCAAGACGGCGCCATCGGCAGGAACGGCTTGCTGGCGCTCCATGCGCTGCTGTTCGACTTCATGCATTACGCCAGCGGGCGGCTCGATCCGTCGATCAAGGCCATCGCCCGCGCCGCCAACATCAGCGAAAGCAGCGTCAAGCGCGGACTCGTCAAGCTGAAGGCCGCCGGCGTCGTCACATGGCTACGCCGCTGCGCCGAGGATTGGATCGACGGGCGCTTCGTGCTGCGGCAGCAGACCAACGCCTATGGCGTGCTGCCCGCCGCGCAGTGGCGCGGTTATGCGCCGCCGGCGGCCCCGCCGGCGCCGTTTGCGGGGTCATGGCGGGATCACGCTCCCCTGCCCGATCCGCTCACCAGCGCCTGCCAGGAGGTCAGCGTCGCGGCGATGGCCAGGGCGCTGGACAGCGACCCTCACGATGGGCTCGCGGCGGCGCTGGGCCGACTGGGGCGCAACATCATGGGCGCGAACGCCTAGTTTTATCGGAAGTTCAGGCTGAGCGAGTAACCAAACTAGAGTTCATATTCCTTAGAACACCGCCCCACCCACAGACCCATGAACGGACGCCGCCCTACCGGGCGTCGACTTCGCGCGCCGATCTGCGCCCTTACCGGCGCACGGCGCGCACAAAGAGGCTCTCCAATCAACTGAGGCGGACAGCCGCGAAGATTTGGCCTTGTCAACAGCGCCAAAGTCTTGGAAACCGGCATCCGCGCCGAGGTGCATCCGGCGGATCCCGGTTTATATGAGCAAGAGCGCCCATCGCGGCGCGCGAGGGAGAGGACGAGACATGCGCGACTTGATTGTGATTGGCTACCCCGACGTGAAAGCCGCCGAAGCGGCGCATGATGCGCTGTTGTCGCTTGAGCGCGCCGATATCTGTCGTTCATGCGAGATCGTCGTGGCCACGCGCGACGAAAAGGGCGCGATCAAACTCAACCATCTCGTTCATTCCTTGGCCTTGGACCCCGGAACGGGGTCGATGTCGGGATTGCTCATCGGAGCGCTCTTTCTGCATCCGATTTTCGGCGGTCCCGCGGGGGCCGGGGCGGACGCCGTCAGCGAGGACTTGAACACCTCCGGCGTGAGCGAGGATTTCGTCAAGGCGCTCGACGATTTGCTTAGACCGGGCCAGCCGCTGCTGCTGTTGGAACGCAACGTCGATACGGAGCACGAAGTCGACCACCACATCGTCGCGAAGCTCGCCGCTTCCGGCGGAAGCCTGCTCAAGACAAACCTCGACGCCTCGCTCGAACATCGGCTGCGGCAAGCTTTGGAGGAAGCGCGCCGTTGCGCGCAGGGCGAAGCGACGCCAGCTGTCCACCCGGCCGCCGAGTAGATTCCGACTCGCCGCTTCCAGTTCCAGTCGAGCGAAGCCCGAACCTCTTCCCGCAGCCCTTACCACAGCGCTTGCGGCTGGCTCTGCGCGACCTTGATCAGCATCGCCGCGACGAAGGCGTTGCTGGATAAGGTGGAGCGCGACGGCGGCGCAATCTCATGGGGCTGGCGCAACGGCGTGGCCTGCACGGACGAAGAGGAGGCGGCATGACCGTGGCCTTCGACAAACGCGCCATCATGCGCAATATCTTGACCATTGGCTGAACGTCGTGAAGGCGCACAAGAAGGCGATCTTCACCGCCGCATCCGAGGCATCCGAAGCCGCCGCGTTCCTGGCGGCGCGTGTGTTTCGCGTGAAGGTGAAGCGAGGCTCCGCTTGGAGCACCATAACGTCCGAGCCGACATAAGCCATCGCTCGAACTGGCGTCGGCGTGGCTGGGGAAGGTGAAACTGTCGCCATGGTGATAGCCGCCGTCTATCGCCCACATGCGCGTCGCCCGTGACGACTTCCCCCTTACCGACGACCACATCGATGATGCTCATGTTTCCATTGGTTGTTGGCCGACGGACAACCGAAAGGAATGGTATCGCAAGAGAGGCCATCGCGAGAATGGCTGATTAAAAAGGCCCGCCAGCGGGCTCCGTAGTGACGGCGTCAGACGGCCAACCGCTTTCTGATGTTCAAGGGGAATCCGTTTGGGTTTATGCGCCGAGACGTAGCGTTGGATTTTAGGAAGATTCCGCGATGACGCCCCCTGAGAATCCGCATTGGCAGCGAGAGGCAGTCATTTCTCCCCGGCTATGGTAGCTACCATAACTATCTGAGCTACCATAGGCTAGCTACCAGAGCTACCCTATGGTAGCTTTACTTTCTGTTAGTAGCTTTGATGCCTATGCTATCCGACAGACAGGAGGAACCAATGCCGGTCATTGTCGTCGCCAACCCCAAGGGGGGAGCGGGAAAAAGCACATTGTCTCTTGTGCTCGGGACTTCGCTTGCATCGCAAGGTGCGACCGTCACATTGATCGACTGCGATCCGAATCGCCCGATTGTCGATTGGAAGTCCGGCCCCTCGAAATCGAATGTCCGTGTGATTGGCGATGTTACGGAAAGTACGGTTATTTCCGTGATTCAAGAGGAGGCCAAAGCTCGGCAATTTGTCGTGGTCGATCTTGAAGGCACAGCCAGTCGCCTCGTATCGCGCGCCATTGCGCGCGCGTCATTAGTTCTCATTCCCCTACAGGGCAGCGCGGTCGATGCCCGACAGGCGAGTCGAGCTGTTGGGCTGATCCGTGAAGAAGAAGAGCTTGTGGAGCGAAAGATCCCGTTCCGGCTAATTTTTACGCGCACTAGCGCTGCCATTCCGACTCGAATCGAGAGAAAAATTATTGCGTCCCTTGAATCTGCGTCGATTCCCTCGTTCCAGACCCATTTGCATGAGCGCTCAGCCTACAAAGCTATGTTTGTCGATAAGCTCGCGCTCGATGAGCTTGACCCAGCTACAGTCAACGGTCTCGAAGCCGCGCTGGAGAACGCTATGAAACTTGCGTTCGAGTTGGTTTCCGTTGCGACGAAAGCGAAGGAGGCCGCATGATGAGTGACGCCGATCCCTTCGGATTTTCAACGGCTAATCGGGTAGCCGCAAAAATCGCTGAGATCAAGCCCGAGGCAGCAATGCCGTCGAGTTCGCCAATAGCGGCCCTTGACCGTGCCGCTGAGGAGCACGGCTTTCTCAGTCGCGAGCCGGGAGACGAAAAGATCATTCGCCGGCGCCGCGAGGTTGGCCCGAGCGCTCAACTCAATGTGAAATGCCCAGTTCCGGTCTATAATCGTTTTATTCGCTTCTGCGACCAAGAACGATTGCCATATTGGGAAGGCATTGAGCGGTTGCTGGATTTAGCGGGCGTCGATCCAACAGGTGCCCGTAAGCGTTGAGCGAAAAGCCGTTTCGGCGCGATGGCGTCATTTTTGGCGTTTTCCCCGAGCTGGTCGCGCCGCCGGTGGAATTGCTGGCGCGGGCAGGGGATCTCGCGGCGGAAGCCTTGAGGGTCGCGGCGACCCACGGGCCTTTGCCGCCGGGCGTGATGCCCGTCGAGGCGCGGGAGGACGGCGCGATTCTCGATCCGCCGGCCTCGCCACGACGGCGCTTTACCGGCCATTTCGCGCCTTAAACCGCCGCGCTTGTCTTCCTAAATCTATGTCCGATAATATGCCATTATCGGACATGATTCGGAACCCCCGCGACGCCAGGCGTGTCGCTCGCGTTCATTGAGCGGACAGCCCCGAAAAATCGGATCCAGGCGTCGGATTTTCGCGTTTCAACGGCGGACTGGCCTCGCGCTTCATTGGCGGACCGCGACCGCAGAGGCGAAGAAAATCAATGAGGACGCTCCTGCGAGGCCGTGTCGTCGCCGCCCGAAGTTAGTCCGCTCTATGAGCGCGAAAGAGTCCGCCAAATCAGCGCGAGTCCGCTCATGAAACGCGAAGCCAATCCTGGAAAACCAACGATTTCCAGTCCGCTCAATGAGCGCGAACGACAGGAATGTCATTCGCGCTTCATGGGTGGACAGCCTGCGAAAACGCGATTCAGGCGTCGGATTTTCGCGGTTCATTGGTGGATCGCAGTCGCCGACGCCCTTAAAATCAACGAGCTGAACTCTGGGACGCAGCGCAGTCGGGGTTTAAAGTTGGTCCACTCATCGAGCGCGAAAAAGTCCGCTGATTCGGCGCGAGTCCAACAATGAACCGCGAACCCGGTTCGAGGAAAATCAAGGGATGCCAGTCCAATAATGAAGCGCGAGCGACAGGGAAATGTCGCCGCCTGTCTGTCGCTCGCGTTTCAACGGCGGACTGGCCTCGCGCTTCATTGGCGGACCGCGACCGCAGAGGCGTGTAAAATCAAAGACACGAACCTCGCGAGGACAGCGCGGTCGAGCTCCGAAGTTGGTTCGGTCAATGAGCGCGAAAGAATCCGCCAATTCAGCCAGAATCCGCTCATGAAACGCGAAGCCGATCCTGGAAAACCAATGATTTCCAGTCCGCTTAATGAACGCGAGCGACACAGTGCGAATTCCGACGCAAGCCGG
>PLZT01000438.1:0-18925 GCA_003152255.1 Methylocystaceae bacterium
AAGGACGTGCTGCTGCTCGACGTGACCCCGCTCTCGCTCGGCATCGAGACGCTGGGCGGCGTGTTCACCCGGTTGATCGACCGCAACACGACGATCCCGACCAAGAAGAGCCAGGTGTTCTCGACCGCCGAGGACAATCAGACCGCCGTGACCATTAATGTGTTCCAGGGCGAACGCGAGATGGCGCAGGACAACAAGAGTCTGGGGCGGTTCGACCTCGCCGGCATTCCGCCGGCGCCGCGCGGCGTGCCGCAAATCGAGGTGACCTTCGACATCGACGCCAACGGCATCGTCAATGTGACGGCGAAGGACAAGGCCACCAACAAGGAGCAGCAGATCCGCATCCAGGCCTCGGGCGGCCTGTCGGACGCCGACATCGACAAAATGGTCAAGGACGCCGAGGCGCACGCCGCCGAGGACAAGGCGCGGCGCGAACTGGTTGACGCCAGGAACCATGGCGAGGCGAGCGTGCATTCGGCGGAGAAGTCGGTGGCCGAATTCGGCGACAAGGTCTCCGCCGCCGACAAGAGCGCGATCGAGGCGGCCATCGCGTCGCTGAAGACCGCGCTCGAAGGCGAGGACGCGGAGCACATCAAGGCCAAGACCGCCGAGTTGGCGCAGGCGACCATGAAGCTGGGCGAGGCGATGTACAAGGCCCAGCAGGCCGAGGGCGCGGCGCCCGGAGCCGGCGCGCATGACGCCCATGGCAAGGACGACGTGATCGACGCGGACTTCAAGGAAGTCGGCGGCGACGATCACAAGAAGTAAGGATCGGCCAATTCCCTCTCCCCGCTTGCGGGGAGAGGGTGAGGGGCGGGAGTTGTTGCCCGGTAATTTTCAAAAATGAAATATTTTTCAATGATTAACGAACCAACGACGAGGCCTACAACGATCGACGAAGCGTTCCAAGCGGGGCTCGATGATCACGACTTCGGGCGCGGGCCGGCTGCGGCGCCTGGTCCGGAGACCGCGACAGACGACGATTTGGCGCTGTACGAGGCGCGTCGGGAAGCTTATGGTTCGCGCTCCGACCTTGACGAGGAAGGCGAGGTTGTTGACAACGATCAGCAGAGGCGCCGATCGTAGCGGGCACGCGACCCGGCCCGTTACCTCGCCCTCTCCGTGTAAATGAGGAGAGGGAGGTTGTTCGCGGCAGCCGAGAAATCGGAGAGCTTTCGATGAAGCCATCCCTTGCCCTCGACGCCAATCGCGAAGGCGTGCGGGCGGCGGTGAGCCGCTGCCGCGCGGCCAATCCGCGTGTGTTCGGCTCCGCGCTGCGCGGCGATGACCGAGAAGGCAGCGACATCGATATTCTGGTGGACGCGCTTCCGGGGGCGACGCTCTTCGATCTCGGCGGCTTGCAGGTGGAACTCGAAGAAATCCTGGGCGTGCGCGTCGATCTCCTGACGCCAGGAGACCTGTCTCGCCATCTTCGCGAGCGCGTGTTGGCGGAGGCCGGCCCTGTATGAATGCCAAGAGTCCTCTCGCGCCCGTCGAACATATGCTCGATTGCGCCAAGCTGGCGATTTCTTACGTAGAGGGCTTGGAAAAAGGCGATTTCCCGAGGGATACGCGCACTCAGCAGGCCGTTATCATGAATCTCCTAACTGTCGGCGAGATGGCTTCGCGGCTCGCGCAGGAGCATCCTGACTTCACAAAGAATCATCCCGAGACGCCCTGGCGGGGCATGACGGCGATGCGTAACCGTATAGCGCATGGATATTTTGAGCTGGATTTGGATATTGTGTGGGACACGGTGCTGACAGCGCTGCCCGAACTGGTATACCGCCTGCAACCGATCCGCGACGAGATCGCCGCGCCCGGCGGCCCGCGCGAAAGTTCACCGAGCGACGAAATCTGACATGGCCAAGCGCGACTATTACGAAATTCTCGGAGTCTCCCGGACCGCGACCGAGGTCGAGATGAAGATCGCCTTCCGCAAGTCGGCGATGGAATGCCATCCCGACCGAAATCCCGGCGACAAGGCGGCCGAGGCGCAGTTCAAGGAGCTGAACGAGGCTTATCAGGCGCTGTCGGACCCGCAAAAGCGCGCCGCCTACGACCGTTTGGGCCATGCCGCCTTCGAGCAGGGCGGCGGCGCGGGCGGCTTTGGCGGCGAAGGCTTCGGCGCCTCGATGGCCGATATTTTCGAGGATCTCTTCGGCGACGTCATGGGGCGGCGCGGCGGGCGCTCTGGCGGCAATGGCCGCGAGCGCGGCTCCGATCTGCGCTACAATATGGAGATTACGCTCGAAGAGGCCTACACCGGCAAGGCGGCGACGCTGAAGCTGCCGACCTCGGCCACCTGCGAGGCCTGCGCCGGAAGCGGCGCCAAGAAGGGCTCCAGGCCAAAGGTGTGCGCCACCTGCGCCGGCCAGGGACGCGTGCGCGCGCAGCAGGGATTTTTCGCGATCGAGCGAACGTGCCCAACCTGCCAGGGGCGCGGCGAGATCATCGAAAATCCCTGTCCTTCATGCGCCGGCTCCGGCCGCAAAACGCTGGAGCGCACGCTCTCCGTCAATGTGCCGGCGGGGGTCGAGGACGGCACCCGAATCCGCCTCGCGGGCGAGGGCGAGGCCGGCTTGCGGGGCGGCCCGCCCGGCGACTTATATATTTTCCTGTCGGTCAAGCCGCACGCCTTCTTCCAGCGCGACGGCGCCGATCTTTACTGCCGCGTGCCGATCTCGATGGTGCGCGCGGCCATCGGCGGCGAGATAACCGTCCACGCCATCGATAGCTCGGAATGCAAGCTGAAAGTGCCGGAGGGCACGCAATCGGGCCGTCAGTTGAAGGTGAAGGGCAAGGGAATGCCGGTGCTGCGCGGGCGCGACCAGGGCGATTTGCATGTCCAGATCAGCGTCGAGACGCCGCAAAATCTCACCAAGCGCCAACGCGAACTGCTCCATGAATTCGAGCAGGAGTCCTCGCACCACACCCATCCCGAATCGACCGGCTTTTTCGCGCGGATGAAAGAGCTGTTCGGAAAGTAGCGCGCCAATCCGTCCGACGACGCGGGTATTATCAAAACCGCGCGGGAAGGCTAAAGGGTAGAGGTGACGCCAAGGGAGCGCGTCGCCGCGCGTCGTGTCGAACGAGCGTCGGAGTGTAGTTCCAAGCGGGGGACCAACCCGCCAACCAAAAAGGCGATCATTCCTTGCCGCACCGCCAGCAGCCCAAAAAAACCACTCTCGCTGATAGCGCGCGATTCCTGAGCCAATGGTTCCAGAATCCCGGCGTTGTCGGCGCGGTCGCGCCCTCCGGGCCGGCGCTCGCCAAGACGATGGCCAGCTACGTCGATCTTGCGCGCGAAGGGCCGATCGTCGAACTTGGCCCCGGCACCGGCCCGGTCACCAAGGCGCTGCTGGCGCGGGGGATTCCGGCGGATCGCCTGTTGCTCGTCGAATACGAGACGAGATTCTGCCGCATGCTGGCCGAACGTTATCCCGGCGTCAAAATCGTGCAAGGCGACGCCTATGGCCTCAAGGCGACGCTGGCCGGTCACGTCAATGGAGAGGTGGCGACCGTCATCTCCAGCCTGCCGCTGCTGAATCGTCCCGAGCGCGACCGCGTCGAGTTGCTGCATCAGGCATTCGACCTGATGGGGCCGGACGGCCTCTTCATCCAGTTCACTTACGGGCTGGCGATCTCGCCGATGCCCGTCCACGCCCATGGCCTGGCGGGAGCCTTTGTCGGCAAGGGTTCGGCGCCGGTTCTGCTGAACATACCGCCGGCGCGGGTCTGGCGCTATCGCCGCGCCGGTCATTCCGGCGGCCCGGCCAAGTGAGCACGAGCGAAGCGAAGACGCGCGACCGGCTGATCGTCGCGCTCGACGTGGAGAGCGTCGAGGCCGCGCGGGCCCTGATTTCGAAGCTCGGCGACAGCGTGTCCTTTTACAAAATAGGACTGGAGCTCGCCTACGCCGGCGGGCTTGGTCTCGCCAGCGAGCTGAAACTGGCGGACAAGCGCGTTTTCCTCGATCTTAAGTTGCACGACATCGGCGCCACCGTGGAGCGCGCGACGCGGCAAATCGCGAGGCTTGGCGTCGATTTTTTGACGATCCACGGCTTTACGCAAACAATGCGCGCGGCCCGCGCCGGCGCGGGCGACGGCGGTTTGCGGTTGCTCGCCGTCACGGTGATGACCTCCTACGACGACGCCGATTTGCGCGAGGCCGGCTATGCGCTCGGCGTGGCGGAGTTGGCGGCGCTCCGGGCGAGGCAGGCGAGGGAACTCGGCGTCGACGGGCTGATTCTCTCGCCGCTTGAACTGGCGCCGATCCGCGCGCTGGTTGGCCCGAAAATGTTGCTCGTCACACCCGGCGTGCGCCCCGCCGGGGCCGAGGCCAATGATCAGAAGCGCGTGATGACACCGGGGCAGGCGATCCAGGCCGGGGCCGATCACCTCGTGATCGGACGCCCGATCACCCGCGCGGCGGACCCAAGGGCGGCCGCGGAGGGTATCGTCGCGGAAATCGCCGGCGCCGCGTAGCCCCGCGCATATTGGAGAAGCCGAGCTATGCGCATCGCCAACTGGAACGTCAATTCGGTGCGCCAAAGACTTGCGCCCCTGCTCGACTATCTGCGCGATGTCGCGCCCGACGTGCTGTGTCTGCAAGAACTCAAATGCCAGGACGAAGCCTTTCCGCGCGCCGAGGTCGAGGACGCCGGCTATATCGTCGAAACCTTTGGCCAAAAGACTTTTAACGGCGTCGCGCTGCTCTCCAAAACTCCGCTGGAGGATGTTTCGCGCGGATTGCCGGGTTTCGAGGACGCCCAGGCGCGCTACATCGAGGGCGTGGTCGGCGACGGCGCCGGCGGAGTTTACCGCGTCGCCTCGATTTATCTGCCCAACGGCAATCCGCCGGACAGCGAGAAATACGGCTATAAGCTCGCCTTCATGGACGCGCTGACCGAGCGGGCGCGCGCGCTGCTCGCTCTGGAGGAGCGGGTTGTGCTGGCCGGAGATTATAATGTCATTCCGGCGCCCGAGGATGTTTACGATCCCGTGGGCTGGGCCGGCGACGCATTGTTCAAGCCCGAAACCCGCGCGAAGTTCCGCCAGTTGCTCAACCTCGGCTACACGGAGGCGCTGCGCGCCGTCACGGACGCGCCTGCCATTTACACATTCTGGGATTATCAGGCCGGCGCCTGGCAAAAGAATAACGGCCTGCGCATCGACCATCTGTTGCTGTCGCCGCCTGCCGCCGATCGCTTGAAGAGCGTCGAGATCGACAAGGCGCCGCGCGGGCGCGAAAAGCCGTCCGATCACGTTCCGATTCGCGCGGATTTCATCTAGGCGGAAACACTCGCGGCGGCGGCGCGCGAAAAATCCAGCGGAGTTCGGCGGATTGGCGCAAAACGCATCGCGGTTTTCGCTTGGCTGTTTTAGACTTCAGGGTAACAGGAGAGCCCTTCATGGCCACGCTCGACGCCGTTCTCGCCACCATCGACAAGAATATCGACGCCTCCACGCAAAGGCTGTTCGATTTATTGCGAATTCCTTCCGTCTCGACCGACCCGGCCTACACCAAGGAATGCGAGCGCGCCGCCGACTGGCTCGTGAGGGAACTCCAGGGACTCGGCTACAGCGCCGAATCGCGGCCGACTCCCGGCCATCCCATCGTGGTCGGCCATGCGAACGCCAAGCGCAAGGACGCGCCGCATTTGCTGTTCTATGGCCATTACGACGTGCAGCCGCCCGATCCGCTGGAATTGTGGAAAACCGAGCCCTTCGCGCCGCGTCTGCAACAGGGCGAGGGGACGCAGGAGATCGTCGCGCGCGGCGCCTCCGACGACAAGGGTCAGCTCATGACTTTCGTCGAGGCCTGCCGCGCCTTCGAGGCCAATGGCGGACTGCCGTGCAACGTGACTTTCCTGTTCGAGGGCGAGGAAGAGACCGGCTCCCCGTCGCTGCCGGAATTTCTCGCCGCCAACAAGGCTGAGTTGTCGGAGCCGGCGCTGGCCCTCGTCTGCGACACCGGCATGTGGAACGCGACCACGCCGGGCATAACCATCATGCTGCGCGGACTGGTGCAGGAGGAACTGATCCTGAGGGGCGCCAGCCACGATCTGCATTCCGGCATGTTCGGCGGTCCCGTCGTCAATCCGATCCATGTGCTCGCGAAAATCATCGGCGAGCTTCACGCGGATGACGGCAAGGTGGCGCTGCCGGGCTTTTACGACGGCGTGCCGGAATTGCCCGAGGACATAGCGGCGCAATGGCGCGAACTCGATTTCGACGAGGCGGCGTTTTTGCAGGGCATTGGCCTTAGCCAGGTCGGCGGCGAGGCCGGGCGCGGCGTCATCGAGCAGATTTGGGCGCGGCCGACTTGCGACGTGAACGGCATTGTCGGCGGTTATACTGGCAAGGGCTCGAAAACCGTGCTGCCGGCGCAGGCCAGCGCGAAATTCTCGTTCCGCTTGGTCGGGACGCAAAGCCCCAAGAAAATCGTCGAGACATTCCACGCCTTCGTGCGCGAGCGCCTGCCGGTGGACGTGAAGGCGGAGTTTATTTCGCATGGGGCGTCCGGGGCGCTCAATCTTCCCTTCGGCTCCGAGGCGCTGAAGCGGGCGCGGCGGGCGCTGGCCGACGAATGGGGCGTCGAGGCGGCGCTGACCGGCTGCGGCGGCTCGATTCCGATTGTCGGCGCCTTCAAGCGCGATCTCGGCATGGACGCGCTGATGATCGGCTTCGCGCTGGAGGACGACCGCATCCACTCGCCGAACGAGAAATATTCGCTCACCTCGTTCCACAAGGGAACCCGCTCGTGGGCGCGTGTGCTGGCGGCGCTGGCGGCGTGAGGAAAGGGGGCCGCCGCGAATTTCTATTCGCCATCCGCGACGATCCGCCACTCGCGTTGTCGTTCCTTTTCGGCTATGTAAGGTTCCGTACAGAGTTCGGCGGTCCGGGGAGGGGAGCCCGGGGCTGCGGGTAGCGCGAATGGCGCGCTGAATGAAGGGCTTCGGCATGGTTTATCGGCGCTACTTCGAGGCAGCTGTCTTCCGTCTTCGTTCGGAACGGCGCTATCGGGTCTTCGCCCATATCGAGCGCGATGTGGAGAGTTTCCCCGAGGCGGTTTGGCATCGTCCGGACGGCAAAACCCAGGATGTCACCATCTGGTGCTCCAACGATTATCTCGGCATGGGCCAGCACCCCGAGGTGATCGCCGCCATGGTCNNGGCAAGGAGGCGGCGCTGGTCTTCACCTCTGGCTGGATCTCCAATCTCGCGGCGATCTCGACCATCGCCGATCTCCTGCCCAATTGCGTCATTCTCTCCGACGCCTCGAATCACAATTCGATGATCGAGGGCGTCAAGCGCTCGCGCGCGGAGACGAAAATCTTCCGCCATAACGACCTCGCCCATCTCGAAGAGCTTTTGATCGCGGCGGGCGATCGGCCCAAGCTGATCGTGTTCGAGAGCCTTTATTCGATGAACGGCAATGTCGCGCCGGTCGCCGAAATCGCCGCGCTGGCCGAGCGTTACGGCGCCATGACCTATATCGACGAGGTGCACGCGGTCGGCATGTACGGCCCGCGCGGCGGCGGCGTTTGCGAACAGGCCGGCGTCATGCACAAGATCGACGTGATCGAGGGCACGCTGGCCAAGGGCTTCGGCACGCTCGGCGGCTATGTCGCCGGCGACGCCGCGCTGATCGACGCCATACGCGGCTATGCGCCGTCCTTCATCTTCACGACGGCCCTGCCGCCGGCCGTCGCGGCCGCTGCCTGCGCCGCCGTGCGCCTGCTCAAGGCGCGTCCGGACCTGCGCGACGCGCATCAACGCGCATCGGCGATCACCAAACACGCATTGGGCGCCGCCGGATTGCCGGTGCTGGAGAACAGTTCGCACATCGTCCCGGTGATGGTGCGCGACGCGCAGTTGTGCAAGGCCGCCAGCGACATGCTGCTGGAGCGCCATCACATCTACATCCAGCCGATCAACTACCCGACCGTCGCCAAGGGCTCCGAGCGCCTGCGGATCACGCCGACGCCGCGCCACAGCCACGCGCATATCGGGAATCTCGTCGAGGCGATGGTCGATGTTTGGCGGACGCTCGGCATCCCCTTCGTCGAGCCGCCGGCGCATCTGCTTCTCGACGAGAAGAGCGCCGAGCGCTGCACCTATCCCGAGATCAAGCTCGCCGCGCAGTAAGGCGGACGCTTCAACGAAAACAGCCCCGGTCCGCGGACCGGGGCTGTTTTCGTTTGTCGCCGTCCGCCGCGCTTTTCAGGCGGCGCGTCCCGCGCCAGACGGTCTGGCTCATCGATTGCTACGACGGCCCCATGGCCGCTTCCTCGCGATTGGAGCGTTCCAACTTGTCGGAAAGGGGTGCGTCGATGGATGAGCTTTATGTGATTTGTCGGACAATCGAAATCGACGACCGCGACGTGAAGGGCTTTGTGCTGATGCGGGCGGGCGAGAACGGCGAGCCCAAGCCCTGGCCGATCATGATCACGCGCAAGTGCAACCAGTTCTATGGCTATGAGAATGCTTGCCCGCATCAAGGATCGCGCCTCGATACGACGCCGGGCCAGTTTCTCGACGAAGACGAGAACTTCATCACCTGCGGCAACCACCAGGCCCAGTTCGATCCGGATACGGGCGAATGCTTCATCGGCCCCTGCAAAGGCCAGCACCTGACGCCGATCACCTTGGTGATCGACGACGGCGATGTCTGTTTGACAGGCGTCGTGTTGGCGGAAGAGGACGCCGCCTGATTTGCCGACCCGATCGACACCAATGCAATCAGGGGATTACTCGTGACCGACCTGGCGGAACTAAAGAAGCGCAAACAGCCCCTCAATCTAGCGATCGTCTACGTGGACCCGGACGCCTTTGTCGCCAATTTCATGGGCTGGCTGGAAATTACGGCTTTCATCACGGCGCAGCGGGCCGGCGAAGCCCAGCCGCCCGCCGATGGGGCGACGCCTAAATTAACGGCGCGGGAGCTCAAGGGCGGCGCGGTCGCCAATGTCGCGGCCGACGCCATATTCGCCTTCTGCATGACGGCGGCGTTGAACGAGGACAAGGCGGCGGTCGACAAGGTCGAGGCCGCCTTGGCGGAAAGCATCGGTAAGGAGTTTCCCGGATCGCATGTCTTTTGGAACTTTCGCGCCAACATCGAAGCGCCCGCGACGCTTGACGATTTTGTCGCTCAGTCCGGCAAGAAGATGCTGATCGGCGACAAGCCGCCGCCGCCAATGCGGGCCAAGGAAAATTGGAGCACGGGGCTGCGCTTCCTGGAGAAGGCGCGCACCTCCAATTTCGTGCACGAAATCATGTTTCCCCTGGCGAAATGGAACCGCGACCGCTGGAGCGAGACTCTGGAGAAGGGCATATCCTTCCTCCAGCACATAGAGGACAATGTGCCGGTCTTGCGAGAAGTGCTGGACGACCCTCGCAACGATCAGGCCTTCGTCGCGAACCTACTGCTGAAGCTCGCGCCCGCCGTGGATACGGAGTTGACCGACGACACGCAGGGATTTTTGCGCTCGCTGGCGCGCCGGGGTTAGTGGAGCCAGCGCGAAGTCGGCGCCTCTCGGCGAAGGTCGGACGAACCTCTCGAATATGCGCGCGGGAACGCAATGCGAATCGGCGGGCGGGAGCGTGGAGATCGGGAACGATCCCGTTTCACCGTGGTTTCTACCAAGGGGCATAGGGAGTTGAAAGATGTTGCCTTGCGAGAAGCCTGTCGGCGAGCAAACTCTCAGCGAAATCACGAATTGCGGTTGGGACACGCTCAGGAGCGCGGTCAGTGGCGTGATCAGCCATCCCGGCGGGGCTACCGTAACGGAGTGGATTATAACGACGCTGGCGGTCCTGGTGCTGATCTTCTTTCTCGTTTCCCTGATTCCGCGCCGGGTCTAAAGTCTTTCCGGTACGGATTGAACCGGGAAGACTTGTCTTATGACTTTTCGCGCTTTCCCAGGCGAAACCGGCGTCCAGTTTTGCTGAAAGTGCCTTAATCGCGATGGCGGAGATAGTTTTCCAACATCGCGACCGCGGCCCGGCGATCCGCCTCGCTGGCCGAAGCCAGCGCCTTGGCGTGTAGATCGATGATCCACTGATCGGCGGGGCCGCCGCTCGCCGATTCGCGAGCCAGGGTCAGATACATCAGCCCGCGCGGACGTAGCGCGGCGCCGCCGGCCTCGCCGTTGAACATCATCTCGCCGAGCAGCGCCTGCGCCGGGGCATGGCCCTTGCGCGCCGCGAGATCGAGCCAGTTCATGCCCTGGTGAATGTCTTTCTTGACGCCCACGCCGTCGAGATACATGCGCGCGACATTATACTGAGCGTCGGCGTCGCCAAAAAAAGTCGCCGCGTAGCGGAACAGATCGAAGGCGCGCTCGGGGTCTGGCGCCAGCTTGGCGCTGGCGATCCCCGCGCACAGATATCGCCCGACCGAGACAAAGGCGCTCGACGCCATCGAACGCATGCTCGGGTCCGGATCGTCGTCCGCGAAATGCTCGACGATCTTCGAGAAATAATCGAACGCCTTGTGGTCGTCGCGGGCCACGCCGTCGCCCTCGGCGTACATCCGGGCGAGTTTCCATTGCGCCAGATATTCGCCGCCGTCGGCCGCGTAGCGCAGCGCCTCGATGGAGGCGCCAGCCTTGCCGGAGTGGTAACTCTCCAGCCCCGCGCGAAGCGCGGCGCGCGGATCCTTGAACATTGGCAGTTGAGCGGTCGGCGAAGTCAAGCGCTGATCGGCGCCGTCGAGAGCCGGAGCGGGAGCGGCGAAGGCGACCAGCAATATCGCGACCCATGCGCCGCCCAGGATGTAGCCCAGAGCCATGCCGTGTCTTTGCGCGCCCAATGCGAATAGACTGATTTGAAAAGGCCTCGTCATGACCGCTCGTCTTCCCCAAACGCGGTCCCAGCCGCGCACACGCCAAAACACTCCGCCGTGTCAACTTCAGATCGAATTCGAGCAAATAACCGCCGTCTCCCCGCGGATGGATCGCCTTGGGAAGTTGTCGCCGCGCCTTCGATGACCTTGTGACACGATGACTTTAGCGCGGCGTTTATGGCTGAAAAGGGGCTTTGTGGGTCAAATCACGGGATCGCATATTTATGTTGGCGAGTGTTGCAACAAGGTCACATATTCGCCGTTCGAGAGGATGTGTCGGAACAAATTTTATGCATCATCGGGAGGGCTTGCGTCGCCTTGACGCGCCGCGCGGCGGAGCCATTTCTTCCCGCCGCCCTCGCCGTGTGGTTAAAGTCAAACCTGAGGACTCCGCCGCGAATCGAATGTCGGAGCCCGGGCCGCTAGAAGAAGGACGCCGCGATGATCACCGGGTTACGTCGACTCGTTTCATTCACCATGATCGCGCCGATTGTCGGCGGGCTTTGCGCGCCGGCCTTGGGCGCCGACGCGGCGCATGGCGGCGTGATCGCCAAACGTTGGTGCGCGGCCTGCCATGTGGTCGCGGCGGATCAGCGTTCGGCCAACGCCGACGCGCCGCCCTTCGCCGACATCGCGCGACGCCTGCCCGACAATAAGGCGATCGCCGCCTTCCTCACCGATCCGCATCCTAAAATGCCCGACATGAGCCTGACGCGACGGGAAATCGAGGACATCGTGGCCTATATTCGCGGTCTCGGTCCGACTCCTCCTCTCGCGCCCGCCGAGCCCGGCGGCGTCGACGTCGAGCGGCCCAAAAAGGGCTGACGGTTGGAGACACGGCCCTTGCGGGCCTTTTTCGCGCGGGGTTCGATGGTCTACTCGGTCAAGGAGGCTTTTTCAACCCTGCAGGGCGAAGGGCGTCACGCGGGGCGCGCGGCCGTGTTCTGTCGCTTCTCCGGCTGCAATCTATGGACCGGACGCGAGGAGGATCGCGCGCGCGCGGTCTGCGGCTTTTGCGACACCGACTTTGTTGGCGTGGATGGCGAGAACGGCGCCAAATTCGCCAACGCCGAGGAACTCGCGGCTCTGCTGGCGCGGCTCTGGGGGCCGGCGCGCGACCAACGTTTCGTCGTGCTGACCGGCGGCGAACCGACGCTCCAGATCGACGAAGCGCTGATCGCCGCGCTGCATGGCCAGGGTTTCGAGATCGCCGTCGAGACCAATGGAACGCTGCCCGTTCCCGCGTCGATCGATTGGATTTGCGTTTCGCCCAAGGCCGGCGCGCCGCTGCGCCAGACCCGCGGCCACGAGCTCAAATTGGTGTTCCCGCAGCCGGGGGCGGAGCCCGAAGCTTTCGAGAGCCTCGACTTCGCGCATTTCCTGTTGCAGCCCATGGACGGGCCGGAGATTCTGCGCAATAGGGAGGCGGCGATCGACTATTGCCTGCGCCACCCGCGCTGGCGCCTGTCGTTGCAGACGCACAAGATCATCGGGGTGAAGTAGACGTGGCGAGTTTCGAGGTTTTCCGGGAGTTTTATTTCGAGGCGGCGCATGCGCTGTACGACCCGGAGCATCCGACCGGCGGCAAATACCGCAATCTGCACGGGCACTCCTTCCGGGTGCGGGTGACGCTGCGCGGCGAGCGGAGCCAGGAAGAGCAATGGGTGATGGACCTCGGCAAGCTCGGCCGCCGCCTCGCGGAGCTGCGCGAAAAGCTCGATCACAGTTTCCTCAACGACCTCGATGGGCTAGGCAAGCCGACGCTGGAGAATCTCTGTCTTTATATATGGGGCGATCTTTCGCCCTTCGCGCCGGGCCTTCGCGAGGTCGGCGTGTTCCGCGACAGCTGTTTCGAGGGCTGCGTCTATCGGGGGGATTAGCGGCGTTTCGAGGAATTGTCGGGGATCGCGTAGGTCATGGAAAACAAGCTCTATTATGGCGACAATCTTGGCGTGCTGCGCGAGAGCATTGGCGACGAGTCCGTGGATCTGATCTATCTCGACCCGCCGTTCAACTCCAACGCCAGCTACAACGTCCTTTTCGCATCCCCGTCGGGAGAGCGGTCGAAGGCGCAGATCGAGGCCTTCGACGACACATGGCATTGGAACGACACGGCGGAACTGGCCTTCGACGAAGTGCTGAAGGGGCCTAATTCGCAAGCGTCGATGATGCTGCGGGCGATGCGGAGCGCGCTCGGCGACAATGACATGATGGCCTATCTCGCCATGATGGCGGCGCGGCTCTCGGAACTCCATCGCGTGCTGAAGCCCACGGGTTCGCTGTATCTGCATTGCGACCCGACCGCGAGCCATTATCTGAAGGTGCTGCTCGACGCGGTGTTCGGGGCACGATTCTTTCAAAATGAAATCACATGGAAACGCACGACCACCCATTCGGATAGCAAGACATGGAGTCGCGTTGCTGACAAAATATTTTTTTACACTAAGTCGGACGTGTTTACATGGAATATACCGCGAGAGAAACATTCCGACCAATACTTGTAATCTAAATATTGCAACGACGATGGTGACGGGCGGAAATACATGCTCGATAACATGCTAAGCCCTAACCCTCGGCCGAATATGATTTATGACTGGAAGGGCTTTCCATCTCCGTCTATTGGATGGCGCTATCAAAAAGAAACGATGGCAAAACTAGACGCCGAGGATCGTATATACTATCCACGAAAATCAGATGGGACGTTTAATTTCTCCAAACGGCCCCGATTGAAGAGATACCTCCATGAAATGGCGGGTGGCGTGGTTGGTACGGTTTGGACCGACATTCCACCGATTAATTCACAAGCCAAAGAACGTCTCGGCTACCCGACCCAGAAGCCCGTCGCGCTGCTCGAACGCATCATCGCCGCGTCCTCCAACCCCGGCGATGTCGTGCTCGACCCGTTCTGCGGCTGCGGTACCACCGTCCACGCCGCGCAAAAGCTCGGTCGGCCGTGGATTGGCATAGACATCACGCATCTTGCGGTCGCGCTGATCGAACGCCGCCTCAAGGAAGCCTTCCCCCGCCTGAAATACGAGGTTTACGGCGTCCCAAAAGACCTCGCGGGCGCGCGCGACCTCGCCGAACGCGACAAGCACGAGTTTCAAAAGTGGATTGTCGCGACTATCGGCGGCCAGCCCTACAAAGGCGGCAAAAAGGGCATGGATCGCGGCATTGACGGTTATTTGCACTTCCGTGACGCCGACAAGAAGCCGCAATTTGCTGTTGTCAGCGTCAAGGGCGGCGCCGCTAAATCCGGCGACATACGCGATCTGAAGGGCGTGATGGAGCGCGAGCAGGCGATGCTCGGCATATTCTTGACCCTCAACAAGCCCACCCGCGAAATGGAGAAGGAAGCCGCTTCCGCCGGCATTTACGAAACTGGCGGCCAAAAAATTCCCCGTATCCAAATTCTCACGGCGGCGGAGGTCATCGACGAGCAGCGACCGCGGACCCCATTCGGTCATACGGAGAGTTTGAAGAAGGCGAGCCGCGAAACCGGCGGGGAGCAAGGCGAGCTGATTTGACGGCTGCCGGTTCCGCCGAATCCTCACCGCCGCAGCAGGCGTTGCAGATAGTCGAGTTCTTCCACCGGGCGCTCGGGCTGGCCGAGTCGGCGGCGGACCTCGTCCTGCACGCGGCGGGCGCGTTGCGCCGGCGGCAGGCCCAGCGGGTCGTAACGGGAATGGGAGTCGTGTTGGCCATGGCCGCCCATATGGCGGCCGAGCGGATCGCGATCCGCGCCTTTGCTCTTGGAGCTCGGCTGGCCGCGTTCGTCTTGCCCGCTCTCTTCGCCCGCGCCGCCTTCCTGTTCCCCGCGCCGCGCCAATTCATCGGCGCCGCGCCTTAGCGCCTGCAGCGCGCGGCCCTGCGCGTCGACGGCCTTGCCGGCGCCGCTCTGTCCTTGCCCAAGCGCCTGCTCGGCGTCCTTCATCGCTTTGTCGGCGTCGTCGAGTTCGGTCGGGGCGCCCTCGCCGGAGCGCCGCAGCGCCTCGCGCTGGCGTTCCAGCCGTTCGCGCAGCGCATGTTGACGCTCCTCTCGCGAGCCTTGTCCCGGTTGCGGGCTCGCCCCCGATTTTTCGCCCGGCGCCGCGCCCTGGAAAGTCTCGTCGCGCAATTGTTGCTGATCTCGCGACATCTGGTCGAGTTCGGAGCGGCCGCTTTCCCGCGCGCTGGAACTCTTGCCGCCGCCTTGCGACGGCTCGAGATTCTCCAACATATTCTCTAAATCGTCGAGCAGCTTTTGCGCCTGCGCGAGGTCGCCGGATTTGCCGGCCTGACCCATTTCGTCGAGCATTTTGTCGAGATCTTCCTTGGCTATTTCTCGCCCGTCGCCCTTTCCGGCCCGCGTCGCGTCGGGATCGCGCTGACGCGCGGCCTGTTCCGACATGCCCTGCAGGAATTTCTCCATTGTCTCGCGCAACTCATCGGTGAGTTTCGCGATCTCCTGTTCGTCGGCGCCGCGCGCCAGCGCCTCGCGCAAATTGCGCTGCGCCTCGCGCAGATCGTGCTCGGACCGCGCGAGATCGCCGCCCTCCAGGCTCAGCGCCATCGCCCACAGCAGTTCGGCGACCTCGCGCAATTGGTTGTCGCTTCGGGGACCGTCGAGTCCGCGCCGCGCCGTGCGCAAACCCAGATAGATTGACGAAGGCGTATCGAACAGTTCCGGCGCGATCGAGAGGCCGTCGAGCGCCAGCCGCACCTGCGCGCGGTTCTCGGGGTCGAGCGCGAGCGACCGGCGCTGCTCGGCCAGAGCGCGCGCCAGCGGCTTGGTGAAATGGCGCTGAGGCAGCGTGACCTCAACGGGTCTCGAGAAGCCCTCGTTGCCGCCTTCGTCACGCGCGTCCAGAGTCAGCGTCGCATTGGCGCCGGCCCATGGGCTATCGGAGAGATCGAGCGTCGCCCGCGCCTCGCCGCGTCCGTCGCGCTCGGGCAGGGGCGTCAGCGGCAGCTGCGGCGGCGGATAGAGCGCGCGCCGCGCGCCGGGGCGCGACAGCAGCGCCAGCGCCTCGATCACGCCGTAATCGTCGTCGGTCTGGTAGCGCAGCGTCATCGTGCCCCGCAGATTGTTGCGCGGCGCCTCCAGCGGTTCGATGCTCGGCGGACGGTCGGGAATGGCGGCTAGATTGAAGGCGCGGCCATCCGGCAGCACGATGCGCGCGGCGCCCATCAGCTTGAATCTCTGCTCCTGCTCGGCGGCTTTTTCGGCGCCCTGCGGCGAGGCGACCGGCTCCAGCGCGCCCTCGGTCTTGGCGGCGCCAGCGAAGCGCAGATGCAGCACCGAATTGACCGGGGCCTCCGATGTCTGGCCGATGTCCTTGTCGCCGAGCACCAGGGGCGGGCGGCCCGTGTAGGGCGGGGGATCGAGAAAAGCGTCGAAGCGCGCCGTTTCGAAGGAAACGCCCGCGCCGCGCCAATCGAAGGCGGCGCGCAGCCGCGTCGATTTATCCNNCGCTCCAGCCGACGGCGATGCGCTTCCCACAACGTCGCCGTCGCGGGATCGGGCGCGTCGCCGGCGAGTTTATCCTCCAGCGAAGCAGCGGGACGCAGTCCGCTGGCGTCCTCCGCGTCGAGCCGCCGCAGCGCCTGACGCCGACCCGGGGGGCCGCGCAAAATCTCCCGAACGAGCAGAAACAGCGCGGCCTGCGCGAATAACGCGACGCCGACGATGCGCCAGAGCGCGCCGACCTCCAGCCATAGACCGGACCAGGACAGCGCCAAAAAGGCCAGCCCAAGAGTCGCCAGCGCGGCCCCGAGGCGCAGTAGACGCTCGGCCAGCAGCATGGCTTTCGAGCGCCGCGTCATCAGCTCCAGCGGCGTGGCGGGGGGCTTCTCGTTCTCTTTAAGCGCGGGCTCGTTCATCGTCGCTCCAGGCGCCGAGTTTATCCCCGGGCGAGATTATCCGATAGAATGGCGATTGTAAGAATTATATGCCCGCGCGACCGCTCTGACCATCGCCCCCGAGGAGGCCCGCATGACCCAACGCGCCACGGACGCCGACACAGCCTCTCCGCCCTCGCGCGATCTTGCCGCGCTGCCGGCTCAGGTCGCGGCGATCCGCGAAAAAATTCTCGCGGCCTGCGACAAGGGCGAGTTGGAAGCGTTGCGTATCCCGATTGACTGGAACGAGACGCGCCCGCTGTTCGAGCGCGGCGTCAAGAAACATCCCGCCGGAACCGACCCGATCGAGGTGTTGCGGTCGCTGTCGTTCGATCGGAAAGGCTTCGAGATTCTGAACGTCGCGCGCGCCGTGTTGGCGCAGCCTTACGCCAAGATCCAGCGTGGACCGGTCACGCTTTACGAATGGCCGGCCTTCCCCGCGCCGCCCGCGAACGAAGCGGAGGAGCGCGGGCAATGGAGCTGCGTGCGCTTTTACGACCTCGCGCGCTCGCTGGAGCAAGGGCGTCCGAAGACGATGCGCATGGGCTTCGGCTCGGATGGCGTATGGCATTATTTCTGGAGCGAGGAGTGACGCCGCGTTCGGTTCAACCGGCCCCGCTAACCGGGACGCTTCCAGCCACGACGCCTCGGCTCGTCGCGCAGGACGCGGCGCAAGGCTGTTTTCACTAACGGAACATCACCGTCCCGCGAATTTATCCGCCGCCGGCGCCGAGATTTGATTGGAGAAGCGCGTCGCGGCGGCGCCATTCTGGGAGCTCAACATGTTCGGCTCGGCGGCGCGGGCCGCCGAGCGAACGGCGCCAATCGAGGCGCCGAGCACCGAGCCCGTCGACGTTTTGCTGGCCGGCGTCGTCTGCGTCATCGCCTGGAAATTCGAGTGGTCCAGACGGGCGGGGACAAAGCTCGTCCTTGGCGCGGCGCCCTTGGCGGCTGGCTTGCCCGCGGCGGTCTCCTCGTGGACGGGCGCCGGCGGCGCATAGGCGAGCATCTCGGCCTCGGTTCCGCGCATCCCCGCGGGCGTCGCCCCTGGCCGGCCATCGACCGATCCCGTCACGTCGATCAGCGTCGCCAATGCATTGTCGGCGCGCCCGCGCTCCGCGGCGCCAAGGCTCTTGGGCCGAGACGGGGGCAGCGGGACGTCCGCCGCGGCGGCGACGGGCGACGCGTTTTCGCTCGCCGCGAAGGCGAGCTCCATCGGTCGCGTCGGCGGCAGCGGCGCGTCCAAACTGGCGACCAAATCCCGCGGCCGGCGCGGCGGCAAGGGCGCGTTCGACAGCGTCGGCGCGTCGGCGGCGCTCTCCAATTCCCGCGCCTGGTCGGCCAAATTGCCGCGCAAGAATTTGCCGGCGTCCTCTGGCTCGACCGACGCCAAGCCGACACGCTTGTCGGCCGCGGGAGGCGGCTCGATCGGGCTCGGCTTGTCGAGCGAGGCGGGGCGTTCGGGCGGGAGCGGCGCATTGACGGCGACGGTTTTTTCGCGCGGCGCCGGCTGCGACGGCTTGTCGTCGGGAGCCGCCGTCATCACCGTCTCGCCGCGCGGCAAATTCGCCTGCGCCTTCGCGATCGCGGCGGACCGGCGCGTGTCGACGGGGGCTTCGCCGCCGCCTTCCTCGTCCGTCTCGGCGGTGGCGATCTTGGCCGCTCTCGAATTGCGCGGCGCGAGTTCCGCCCATTGCTTGCGCGTGCTGGGGGCGGGGGCCGGCGCGGCGTCCTCGCCCTCGTCCTCGCCGCCGCCAAACAGAAACGCGAAGAAACCGCCGGAAGACTTGCGCGGAGCCATGACGACCGCTCCGTTGTTGCGCGCCTCGATCTCGGCCTTGGCCTCCTCGTAGCGGGCCAGCGGCTGGCCGTTGCTCGGCAGATGCACGGTCTTGCCGTCCGGGAACAGCCGGACCAACTGATCGTAGCTCATGCGCGGCCAGGCGCGCACATTGCCGACGTCGAGATGCACGAAGGGCGTCCCCGCGGTCGGGTAGTAGCCGACGCCGCCGCGCTGCATCCGCATGCCGATCTCGCGGATGTGCGACATGGGCATTCCCGGCATGGTGGTGTCCATCGCCTTGCCCAGCATATGCTGCGAGAATTTGGCGACCGAGCGGGAGCGCGCCCGCAGCATGGCGTTGGTTTGGGGCGAACGATAGGCGGAAACGACGGTCACGACCTGGCCCTCGGC
>PLZT01000438.1:18942-31785 GCA_003152255.1 Methylocystaceae bacterium
GCGGCGGTCTCGGTCATCGACGGCGCCGTGGTCGCCAGCAATGCCGTCAGCGCTCCCAAGATGAAGGAGAAATTCCGGGCCGAATATCGGGATGCGCGGACGCTGGAGCCTTGCAACAAAATGTCTCGCTCCCATTTCCAATGCGCCGGGCGGCGCGCGGTGCGCATCTCGCGGCTTCCCGCCGGCTTATCCGCGCGACGCTAAGTCCGCGCGACGACTAATGGGGCCATTCCGGCTGTCCGCGGCGCGGAGAGCCCAGAAATTCGTGGATGGAGCGCGGCGATTAAATCCCTTGTTGGCAATCGCGTCTAGCCGCTCGCATTCCCCCCGACAAGCACACGCTAAGCCAACTTCGTGGCGAAAAATAGCCTAATTTTTTATCGGAGCCAATCGACGCGCCCGCCATCGCCGGGCAATTCGGCCGGCGGTGGCGGGCTGGCGAGCGGAGGGGAGGAGCCTTTAGCTTTTTCGGTAAATGGCGACATCGGGCCGCGACTGGCGCAAAACCTCGAAAAACGCCAGCTTCACGTCGCGACTGGCCAGCATGACCGGCACTTCGATGTCGCCCAGCCAACGGATGTTCACTTCGCCGCCATTGCCGCGCCTGGAGATCGACGCGATGCGGTTCACGTCGCACAGCAGCGCCTCCGCGCGCCACAGAACCAACTGCGGCAAGGCGTGGCTGAAGCGGCGCGGCGCCGAAATGCACCCCTCGGAGACCCTCACGCCGATGCATTCAGCGATCAGGGCTTGAAGAGCATAAAGGAAGAGGACGACGCTAACCGAGTGGAGGCGCCCATCCTCAAGCAGCGTGATCAGCGCGCCGCTCGTGAGCATGAGGATTGCCCAAAAGCCGCACCAGGTCAGATTGCGAAAAACGACCGCCTTCGCCGGTATGAAATCGAGCGCGACTGACATTCTTGCATCCAGCGACATCGATACGCCCCACAGTTGAATTCTGTCCATGATCTTGTATACAGTGAGGGCGTATTCTAGCAAAACCAATGATCGTCATGTGGTTACCGAACTGTCTGTCACAAAATTAGGATGCGATCATGTATTAACAGCCTTTGTGCGCTTTTTGTGGAAATTAATACCCGGTTAAGCACCTCGCGGCTCGCGCTTTAGATTCGAATTTTTTTCGTATACATATAATTAACTTACAATATTGCGTTTCCAGTTAGAATAAATTCGCGATTGGCGGCGATCTTTGGTTGAACCCGACCGCGCGTTCGATTGGCGCCCGTCCGGCGCCTAACCCCCGAACTTCTCGTCTTTTGACGGCTCGACGTCCGCTCGAGGCGAATAGGCGGCCGGCGCGAAGCGGCTTGCGTCGAGAATGGGCTGCGCCCCGGCGATTAGGCGAGATGATTGGGCAAAGGACGCCTCAGCCGACACGAAGCTCATGTCCGGACGCCGCGGCGGCAGCGGGATGAGTTCGGCGATCCGCCCAACGCGAGCCTCGGCGTCGCCGGCGAGCCGCGCGAGCGCCGGAGGGACCGGGTTGCGGTCCGTGATCGCGATGGTCGTCGACGCGGCCGGGGCGTCCGCGGGCCGGCCCAGGGCGTTCGCCACCGCCACCTGCACGTTCTGAGCGATTTCGCGCAAGGGATTCGGAGAGGGATTCGGGGAGGCGGTCGGAGCGGGCGGCGCCGCCGGCGGCTTTTTCGCGGCGACCATCACGCGGTCGCCTCGAGCGCAGTCGCGAACCCCGAGCGCGATCAGTTCGACGCCGCTCAGCACCTTATATTGTCTGGTCAAATAACCGAGCCGGTCCCGCACGGCGGCGGGATAACTGTCGAACAAGCGCGCCGAAACCCCGAGATCGGCCTCTCGCGTCAACTCGTTATAGGCCTGGTGGAACTTCAACTTCGCGTCGGGATAGACGCAGACGTTGGGCAGGCTCAGGGCCAGCGTGCAGGCGGAGCGGCATTCGTGCAGCCGCACCTCGCGATTTTCGCGGCGATAATCTTCGGTTCGCGCTTCGTAATCGCTGACCAAACCGCCCACGTCCTTATAGACGACGACCGGCTGGGGAGATGGTGGCGGAGAAAGATAGCCCACGACTTCAACCCTTTACGCAACTTCGGTTTTGTTCACGGGAAATTCACCATGACATGATGAACGATCCCTTAAGCAACGGCGCGCTCGCAAGCGGACCCTCGAAGCTTGGAAGACAAAATTGCGATTTTCGTGGCGAGAGCGGGGCGAAGCCGGGCGCGACGGGTTGCGCGGGCGCCTTTTCCTTGGCTTATGGGGCTCGGGCGCGCGCGAAGGGATTCGTAGGCGGCGGCCGCGGCGGCGAAATGAGCGGGCATGACGGGGGATCGATGAGCGGAGCGGAGGCGTGCTCGAACATAACAGCGCATTATCGCGTTCGCGCCGACGCGGACTCCATCGAGGATCGCGCGCGAAACATCGCCGTCGAGCAGAGCGTCGAAATGCCGCTCGCCGGGGTTCGCGATCCGGCGATCCTCGAGGAGATCGTCGGCAAGGTGAGGGCGATTTCTGACGCGGGCGGCGGCTATTTCGACGTGACCATCGAGCTTTGCGCCCGCACGGTCGGCCGGGACGCCGGCCAGTTGCTGAATATTCTGTTCGGCAACACCTCGATGCACGACGATATTTCGCTGGTGGACGCACAAATTCCCGCGGCGTTGCTCGCGGCCTTCGGCGGCCCTAACCGCGGGCTCGACGGTCTGCGCAAGCTCGCCGGGGCCGAGCGGCGAGCGATGACCTGTTCGGCGCTGAAGCCGCAGGGCATGTCCTCGCGCAAATTGGCTGATCTCGCGTTCCAATTCGCCAAGGGCGGCGCCGATTTCATCAAGGACGATCACGGCCTCGCCGACCAGGATTATAGCCCCTTCGAGCAGCGCGTCGCGGCTTGCGCCCGCGCCATGCGCGAGGCCGAGCGCGTCACCGGCCGGCTCACCCATTACGTTCCGAGCCTATGGGGCGATTTCGAGGAGATCGACCACCGGCTCGATTTCGCCGCCAGCGAAGGACTGTGCGTCGCGATGCTGGCGCCGGCGATCATCGGCGCGTCGAATTTCGTCGCGCTGAAGCGCAAGCATCCCGGGTTTTGCTTTTTCGCCCATCCGAGCTTTACCGGCGGCGCGCGGATTTCGCCGCCGCTCTACGCCAGGCTCTATCGGCTATTTGGCGCGGACGCGGTTATTTTCGCGACGTTCGGGGGGCGTTTCGGCTACAGCCAAGCAACCTGCCGCGCCATCGCCGACGCTTGCCGGGAGCCGCTTGGCGAACTTTCGCCCGCGGCGCCGGTTCCCGCCGGAGGCTTGACATTGCGCCGCGTCGCGGAAACTCTCGACTTTTACGGCAAGGACGCCATGCTGCTAATCGGCGGCGATCTGCTGCTCGCCGAGCACGATAAACTCGCGGACGAGACCCGCGCCTTCGTGCGCGCGGTCGAAACCTATTCTTGCGGATGAGCGCGATGTCTGGCGACGATCTTTACGGTTTTCGCGACGCCCTGAACGACTTTCGCTGGGCGGGCGTGGAGCGGCTGAACTACAAGGAAGAGGGCAGCGCGCCGTTCAAGGCGATCTCGCGACAAGTTCTGTTTACCGATCCGAACCTCGCGGGAGAACTGCGCTACTTCGAGATCGAGCCGGGCGGTTTCTCCACGTTGGAGCGACACGAGCATGTCCACGCCGTCATGATCTTGCGCGGGCGCGGGACGTGCCTCGTCGGCGAAAAAACGCGGGCGGTCGAGATCCACGATCTCGTCACCATCGCGCCCTGGACCTGGCACCAGTTTCGCGCGAATGCGGGGGAGGCCTTGGGCTTCCTTTGCCTCGTGAATGCGCGGCGGGATCGACCGCAATTGCCGAACGCGGAAGATTTGGCGTCGCTGCGCGCCATTCCCGGCGTGGCGGAATTCCTCGACGGAAAATAGGCGCGGTTTGGAGCATCGCTGATGAAAATCGACGGACGCCATTATCGATCGATCTGGCTCGATCCGGACGGCGCCAGCGTTCGCGTCATCGACCAGACGAAGCTCCCCTTCGCCTTCGAGACGCGGCGTTTGTCCTCGCTGGAGGACGCTGTTGTCGCGATCAGGGACATGATCGTGCGCGGGGCGCCGCTGATCGGCGCGACGGGAGCCTATGGCCTCGCCCTCGCCGCCCGCGACGACGCCAGCGATGGCGCGATCGCGCGCGCCTATGACGCGCTGAACGAAACGCGTCCGACGGCGGTCAATCTGCGCTGGGCGCTTGATCGCGCGCGCGCCGTTCTGCTCGCGGCGCCCTCGACGCGGCGCGCGGAGCTGGCCTATGCCGAGGCGGGCGCCATCGCCGACGAGGACGCGGCTTGCTGCGAGGCCATCGGCGAGCATGGCGCCGCGCTGATACGGGACGCCGCGGCGCGCAAGGGCGGCGCGCGCGTCAATATTCTGACCCATTGCAACGCCGGTTGGCTGGCGACCGTCGATTGGGGCACCGCGCTGGCGCCGATCTACAAGGCCGCGCGCGCCGGCGTCGATGTGCATGTTTGGGTCGACGAGACGCGGCCGCGCAATCAAGGGGCGAGTCTCACCGCCTATGAACTCGCGGGGGAGGGCGTCGCGCATACCGTGATAGCCGACAACACCGGCGGTCATCTGATGCAGCATGGACTCGTCGATCTCTGCATCGTCGGCAGCGACCGCACGACGCGCTCCGGCGACGTTTGCAACAAGATCGGCACCTATCTCAAGGCGCTCGCCGCCCACGCCAACGGCGTGCCCTTCTATGTCGCGCTGCCGGCCTCGACCTTCGACTGGCGCATCGCCGACGGCGTGAAGGAGATACCCATCGAGGAGCGCGACGGCGACGAAGTGACTTACATCAGCGGCCGCGACGACACGGGCGCCATACGGCGGGTGCGCCTGACGCCACGGGGAACGCCGGCGCGCAACTTCGCTTTCGACGTGACGCCGGCGCGTTACGTCACGGCCTTGATCACCGAGCGCGGCGTTTGCGCGGCGAATGAAGACGCGTTGCGGAACTTGTTTCCCGAGGCCCGAGACGCATGAGCGACGCCGCGGACGATCTAAACTATCCCGACGATCTGATTCGCAAGATTCTGTCGCGGTCGCGCGTCATCGCGCTCGTCGGCGCGAGCGCCAATTGGAACCGGCCCAGCTATTTCGTCATGAAATATCTT
The DNA here is from genome assembly GCA_003152255.1 of Methylocystaceae bacterium. The sequence continues at coordinate 24,109 of PLZT01000438.1, forward strand.
CAGGGCAAGGGCTATCGCGTCATTCCCGTCAATCCGGGCCTCGCCGGCCAGACGCTGCTCGGCGAGATCGTGCGCCCGGACCTCGCGTCGATCGATGCGCCGATCGACATCGTGCAAATTTTCCGCCGCTCCCAATTCGCCGGCGCGATCGTCGACGAAGCCATCGCCGTCGGCGCCAAAACCATATGGATGCAGCTTGGCGTGCGCGACGACGCGGCGGCTTCGCGCGCGCGCGCCGCGGGTCTCGATGTCGTGATGAACCGCTGTCCAAAGATCGAATATGGCCGCCTTGGCGGCGAACTCGGGTGGAGCGGCGTCAATACCGGAGTCATCTCCAGCCACGCGCCGACGCCGCCGACGCGAAAGCCCCATCGCGAACGCGAGGCGACCGCCAAGACCGACCACGGATTCGAGACCAAGGCGATCCACGCCGGCGCCATGCCGGACGCTTCGACCGGCGCGAGGATCACGCCGATCTATCAAACTTCGTCCTATGTGTTCGAGGACGCCGAGCACGCCGCGTCGCTGTTCAATTTGCACAATTTCGGCCACGTGTACACGCGCCTGAGCAATCCGACCGTCGCCGTGCTGGAGGAGCGCATCGCGGCGCTGGAGGGCGGCCGCGCGGCGGTCGCGGCGGCCTCGGGCCACGCGGCGCAGTTCCTGACCTTCTTCACGCTGCTGGAGCAAGGCGACGAATTCATCGCCTCGCGCAATCTCTATGGCGGGTCGCTGACGCAATTCGGGACGAGCTTTCGCAAACTCGGCTGGACCTGCCATTTCGTCGAGCAGAAAGACCCCGAAAATTTCAAGCGCGCGCTGACGCCGCGCACGAAAGCGATCTTCATCGAGAGCCTCGCCAATCCCGGCGGCGTGGTCGCGGATATCGAGGCCATCGCGCGCATCGCCGAAGACGCCGGCATTCCGCTCGTCGTCGACAATACGCTGGCGACGCCCTATCTCTGCCGTCCGCTCGAATGGGGCGCCGACATCGTCTGTCATTCGACGACGAAATTCCTCGCCGGGCACGGCAATTCGCTGGGCGGGGCGGTGGTGGAGTCGGGCAAGTTCGATTACGCGGCCAGCGGCAAATTCCCTTCGCTCGCGGGGCCGGAGCCCGCCTATCACGGGCTCGATTTTTTCGAGACCTTCGGCGATTTCGCCTTCACGATGAAGGCGCGGGCGGTGGCGCTGCGCGACTTCGGCCCGACGCTCGCGCCGATGAACGCCTTTTTGACCATCATGGGCGTCGAGACGCTGCCGCTGCGCATGGAGCGCCATCGCCGAATTTCTCGAAAGCCATCCCGCGGTCGCCTGGGTCTCCTACGCCGGATTGGAGTCGAGCCACTATCGCGATCTCGCCAAAAAATATCTGCCACGCGGCGCGGGGTCGGTCTTCACCTTCGGGCTCAAGGGCGGCTTTGAGGCCGGGGTCGAACTGGTGGAGTCGGTGCAATTGTTTTCGCATCTCGCCAATGTCGGCGACACCCGCAGCCTGATCCTGCACCCGGCTTCGACGACGCATCGGCAATTGACCGACGAACAGCGCCTCGCCGCCGGCGCCGGCCCGGATGTGATCCGCCTCTCCGTGGGACTGGAAACCGCGCAAGACCTGATCGAGGATTTGGACCAGGCGTTGCGCCGCCACGCAGGCTGATCCGTCGCGGGCTATGGGAGGACCATCGCTTCGGCGTCGCGCACGGCTCCATGCGCCGGCGCGTGGCGTTCCTCCTAACGATGCGGCCATTTTGAGCTAAAAGACATTTGAGGCGCGCCGAAACGATTCGTCGCGCGTGTCTTCATTTGATGACCAAAGCCGGGGATGCGCCATGACGAAAACCGTCGCCACCACGCCCTATCTGGACCAGCGCCCCGGCACCTCCGGCCTGCGCAAAAAAGTTCCGGTGTTTCAGCAAAAGAACTATGTCGAAAATTTCGTGCAATCGATCTTCGACAGTTTAGAGGGTTTTGGCGGGCAGACGCTGGTCGTCGGCGGCGACGGCCGATACTACAACCGCGAAGCCATTCAAATGATCCTGAAGATCGCCGCCGCCAACGGCTTTGGCTGCGCGGTGGTGGGGCGCGGCGGCATTTTATCGACGCCGGCGGTCTCGGCGCTGATCCGCAAGCTTGGCGCGTTTGGCGGCGTCGTCCTGTCGGCGAGCCATAATCCGGGCGGCCCGGACGGCGATTTCGGCATCAAATATAATGTCGGCAACGGTGGCCCCGCGCCGGAAAAAATCACCGAGGCCATCTATGCGCGCACGCGCGAAATCACTTCATACAGAATCGTCGAGGCGGCGGACGTCGATCTCGATTCGCTCAAGACGACGCAACTCGGCGACATGCGCGTCGAGATCGTCGACAGCGTAGAGAATTACCGCGCCCTGATGGAGACGCTGTTCGACTTCGACCGCATCCGCGCCGCCTTTCGCGGCGGTTTTACAATCAAATTCGACGCGATGTCGGCGGTCACCGGCCCCTACGCCCACGCCATTCTCGAAGACGCGCTCGGCGCCGCCAAGGGCAGCGTCATCAATGGCGTTCCCTTGCCCGATTTCGGCGGCCATCACCCCGATCCCAATCTTGTCCACGCCAAGCATCTTTACGATCTCGCGATGTCGCCCGCCTCGCCCGATCTTTGCGCGGCGTCGGATGGCGACGGCGACCGCAATCTCATCATCGGCCGCTCGCGCTTCGTGACGCCTTCCGACAGTCTCGCAATTCTCGCCGCGAACGCGCATCTCGCGCCGGGCTATAAGGGCGGGGTCGTCGGGATCGCCCGCTCGATGCCGACCAGCGGCGCCGCCGATCGCGTCGCGCGAAGGCTCGGCGTGCCGCTGTTCGAGACGCCGACGGGATGGAAGTTTTTCGGCAATCTGCTCGACGCCGGCCTCGTCACGATTTGCGGCGAGGAGAGCGCCGGCACCGGCTCCAATCACGTGCGCGAGAAGGACGGGCTCTGGGCGGTCTTGTTGTGGCTCGACATTCTCGCCGCGCGCCGCCAGAGCGTCGATCATATCGTGCGCGAACATTGGGCGACTTATGGCCGCAATTATTATACGCGTCATGATTTCGAGGAGGTGGACAGCGCCAACGCCAATGACCTGATAAAATCGCTGCGCGAAAAACTTCCCAAGCTCAAGGGCGAAGTCTTCGGCGCGCTCGAAGTCGCCGCCGCCGACGATTTCGCCTATCACGATCCGGTCGACGGCTCCGACTCCGCCAGTCAGGGGTTGCGCGTCATGTTCGCTGACGGCTCGCGCATCGTCTACCGCCTGTCCGGCACCGGCACCGCCGGCGCGACGTTGCGCGTCTATATCGAGCGCTTCGAGCCCGATGTCGCGCGCCAGGACCTGGAGACGCAGGGGGCGCTCGGCGACCTTATCGACCTGTCGCGCCGCCTCGCTCGCGTCGGGACGTATTTGGGCCGGGAAACGCCGAGCGTCATTACTTGATGGGACGACAGTATGAATGACGCCAACACGCCCTTCGTCGAACATGAGTCGCGCGCGGCGGTTCTCGCGGAGCTGCATGCGCGCCCCTTCGTGCCCATGGAGACGCCCCGCCGCGTCTATCATTTCGCCTTCGCCACCAATGAGGACGAGGCGCGGGCGGACCGCGAGGAGATCGAGAAGCTCTGCGCCTCTCCAGATTGCGCGGCGGCGGGGGACGCCAAGTTCAAAAGCATGACCGTCGGCGATTGGGCCTTGCGCTGGGAGCAGCACACCGAATTCACCACCTACACCTGGTCCACGTCGCTGGACGCCGCCGCGCCTTTCTCGCATCCCGATCCCTTGGGCGCGGGGGAGATAAGATTTCGACCGGCCGGGCGCCTGATCGTCGCCGCTCATCTTTGCGTCGTCGGCCGCGAGCAAAGCGTGGAGGAACTGGCGAGCCGGTTCGATTCGCGAAGTCTTTGCGTGATCGGCGTCGCCAAGGGCGCGGCGCATGTGCTGACGGATTTCGCCTTGGACGAGGCCAATTTCACGCGGCTGGTCATCCGATCCGGCGGCGTGAGCGCGCTGGAGGCGGGCCGCATCGCCCAGCGCGCGCTGGAAGTCGAAACATACCGCGTCATGGCGCTGCTCGGCCTGCCGGAGGCGCGGCGGGCGAGTCCGGAGCTGCGCGCCATGGAGCACGAGCTTTCCGGCATCACCCACGCGCTCAGCCGCATGCGGGACGCGCGCACCAACGAGGATTTACTCAAGCGCCTATCGGATTTGCTGGCGGCCAGCGAGGCGCTCTCGACCCGCGCCGCTTTTCGCTTCGGCGCCAGCCGCGCCTATCACGCGCTGGTCAAGAACCGGCTGGATCTGCTGCAGGAGGCCAAGGAAAGCCAATATGTGACGATCACCAATTTTTTCAGCGCGCGGCTCGACCCGGCGATAGAGACCTGCAACGCCGTCGAGGCGCGGCAGGCGCGCTTGTCGAACCAGTTGGAGCGCGCGATCAATCTGATGCGCACCGGCATCACCTTCGAACTCGAACGCCAGAACCGCGACCTGCTGCACGATATGAACCGCCGCGCGCGCTTGCAGATGCGTCTGCAACGCATCGTGCAGGGCCTGTCGGTCGCCGCGCTCGCCTATTATCTTCTGGGGCTGACGGCTTTTGTCGCGAAGGGCGCCAAGGACGCGGGCTGGTTGCCCGCCGGCATGACCGCCGAAGAGATGACCGCGCTCTCCTTGCCGCTGGTGCTTCTGGCCTCCTGGCTATTCATGGCGCGCGTGCAGCGGCTGTCGCTGAAGGCGGCCAAGGAAGAGCAGGTGGATTAGCCGGGTCAATTCTCGGCCTGCGCGCCGGTCTGCCGGCGATGCACAAAAATAAACGTGGCCAGGACGGCGAGACTGACGGACACGATAGTGATCAGCAAGGTCGCCCGATCGAGCCAGGCGATGAAGGGCACGCCAAGCGCGAGCACGACGCCGACGACGCAGATGCGCCATGCTCCAAGCTGAGCGCCCGCGGTGAATGTTCCCAGCGCCAACAGGGTCAGCACCATCAGCGCGCTGGCGTCGGCGTTCATCATGCTCTTCACATCCGGCACGTATGCGAGCTGCATGGCGATGAACACCGCGCCCCAGTGAAGAGCCTCCACCGTGACGAGGCGCGGCAACACAGGCTTCGGGTGCGTTTCGCGCGATCTTGTCCAAACGCACACGGCGGCGAACACGGGAACGAGTATCTCCCAATAGGCCATCATGGCGCTGCCCGCCACGCTCGCGACGGCGACTCCGATAACGGCGAGCGCCAGCATGACGACATAAGGCCAGTCGCGCGCGAGAAAGCCTCGGGGGCTGAGTTCCGATTGTGGGTCGTTCATATCCGCCTCCGCCTCGGTCATCGCATAGCTCCTTCGCCAATAGGCATATTTTTTTTGACGCGCGGACATGCTCCAAGGGAGCGATGGGGAACACGACATTCGCTCGTTTCGAGCCGTTTAGCAAATGTCCGCGTCGCCCTCCCGCCGCGAGGATTACTCGACGTCGAGCGGCGCGACGCCCTTGGGCGCGCCATTTTCGCCGAGCGTGATTTTCTCGATGCGCGCCTCCGCCTGCGCGAGCAGGGCGTCGCAGCGCTTCTTCAAGGCCTCGCCCCGCTCATAGAGTTTCACCGATTCGTCGAGCGAAACCGAGGATTTCTCCAAAGCGGCGACAATCTCCTCGAGCTCCTGCATGGCTTTTTCGAATGGGAGGGAGGCTATGTCGGCGGATGTTTCAGGCACGGTTTTTCTCGTCGGTCAGAGCGCGAACGTCCGCGCTCGGGGTCTAGGCTCGATCCTACCCGATCCGCGATGGAATTGCGATGCGCCGGGATCAAGCTTCGCTGGGCTCGGAATGGCCGGCGACGCGCAGAATTGTCGGAAATTCTTCCCGTAGCCGCCGCTCGATCGCGTCGACCGCCTCATGCGCGGCCTCGACGGTCAGCAGATCGTCGGCCCGGCAATGATAATTGACGACGAGACCGTCGGCGGTCCCGCGCACGCGCACGTCGTGCACGTCGTGAACGTCGCCTTGGACCGCCGCGTAACCCGCGAGAGCGTCCGCGATGGCGTTCCGAATGACGGGATCGGCTTCGCGACCGATCAATATATGCGGTGCCAGCGGCTCCAGATGGGTGTCGATCTCGATGTCGGCGCCGAATTCGTCGCGAATGGCGTTCTCGAACTGCGTGGCGACTTCATGCGCGCGCCGCAGCGGCATGGCCGCGTCGAGTTCGAGATCGAGGCAGATCGACAGCCGTTCCTCGATCTGCTGCGCGATGATGTGATGCACCGGCAAATGCCGCCGCGCCGCCACCAGCAAAATGCGTTCGATCACGGTTTCGTCGTCGATCGCGCGCGGCTCCGTCGTCACGGTGATCCGCGCCCGCGGGGAGTGCGCCTCCACCGCGGCGACAACCGCGTCCTTGATGCGCGCCGCCTGTTCCACCCGCAGCGATCTCGACACAGCGATCGATGCCTCGCCGATCACGTTCTGGCCGACCTTGCGCAGCCGCAGCGACTCCAACGCGATCACGCCGGGAACCTCGCCGATGACCTGCTCGAATTTCGGAACAAGCTCCCTGGGCGCGGCGTCCAGCAGCGTCTCGATGGTTCGCCGTCCGAGGCGAAAGCCCGCCAGGGCGATAAACAACGCGACCCCGAAGGCCGCCAGGGCGTCGCCATGCATGAAGCCAAATCGCGTCGCCGCGAGGCCGACCGCCACGAGAGCGGACGCGATGAGATCGCTGGCGAAATGCAGCGCGTCCGCGGCCAGCGCGTCGCTGCCCTCCGCTTCGGCGATGCGGGACAATTGGCGCGAGCGGACGAGATCGACCAGGATCGATACGCCGAGCACGGCGAACACCGGCCAGTCCGCGTCGACGGGCGCGGGTTCGCCGAGTCGGCGCGCGGCCTCCTCCACGACGAACAAAGCGAGGCCGAACAGCAGGCCGGTCTCCATCAAGGCGGCCAGGGCCTCGATCTTGCCATGGCCATAATGATGTTCGGCGTCCGCCGGCTTATCGGCTTCGCGCACCGCGAAATAGGTGAGGATCGTCGCTCCGGTGTCGACGGCGGCATGGCCCGCCTCGGACAAGAGGGACAGCGAACCTGACCACAAGCCAGCCGCCAGCTTGGCGCAGGTCAGCAGCGCGCTGGCGGCGATCGAGGCCTTCGCGGCCGTCAATTTGCGCGAAGGATCGGCCTTATCGACATTTCCGGCCTTGCTCATGGGGTGTTCGCGCGCATTCTATGAAGACCGGGCTTGGCGTTGCCGCGATGCAACTACCAAACCGTCCGCCCACGCGCAAATCGTGAACGTCGCCGGGAAGAGGCTAGGGCGTGCGTTCCGCCTCTCGGGGCGGTAAAAGCTTGGCGCGGTAAAAGAAACCGACCAAACCAATGGGAGCGTTCGACATGCGCTATCTTCACACGATGATCCGCGTCGCCGATTTGGCGCGTTCGCTCGATTTCTTTCAGAGCGGTCTGGGTCTGATTGAAATCCGTCGCGCCGAAAGCGAAAAGGGCCGTTACACGCTGGTCTATCTCGCGGCGCCGGGGGACGCGGAGGCGGCCAGGCGGGACGATGCGCCATTGATCGAGCTGACCCATAATTGGGATGCGGAAGTCTATACGGGCGGCCGCAATTTCGGGCATCTCGCCTTCTCCGTGGACGATATTTACGCGACCTG
>PLZT01000467.1 GCA_003152255.1 Methylocystaceae bacterium
GTTCCGGCGCTCGGGAGGACGATTTGACGATGAGCGCAAAGCTGAGCGCGACCAATCGCGCGACGGCGGCCGGTCTCGGCGCCGCTGTCCATCGAAACGCGACATTTTCCCGCGCCGGCGTTCTCGAACGCCTGTTCACCTTCGCGTTCAAGGGGCTGGTCTATCCGCAAATCTGGGAGGACCCGGTTGTCGACATGGAGGCGCTGGCGATTCGTCCAGACGATCATATTGTCGCCATCGCCTCCGGCGGCTGCAATGTGATGAGCTATCTGACCGCCAATCCCGCTCGCATCACCGCGGTCGACCTCAATGGCGCGCATGTCGCGCTCAATCGCCTGAAATTGCGCGCGGCGCGGGATTTGCCCGATTACGAGGCCTTTCATCGCTTCTTCGCGCGGGCCGACCGCGTGGAGAATGTCGCGGCCTATGATCGCTGGATCAAGCCCAATCTCGACCCCGTCTCGCGCGCCTATTGGGAGGGCCGCACGACGCTCGGGCGGCGGCGCGTCGAGCGTTTCGCGCGCAATTTCTATCGCTATGGGCTGCTTGGCTCTTTCATCGGCGCCGGGCATTTGCTGGCGCGCGCGCATGGCAAGGATCCACGCGAAATGCTGCGGGCGGGTTCGCTCGAAGAGCAGCGCGCTTTGTTCGACAGCGTGCTCGCGCCTTTGTTCGAAACGCGTTCGGTCCGTTGGCTCGTCCGGCAGCCCGCGACGCTCTATGGCCTCGGCATTCCGCCGGCGCAATATCATGCGCTCGCCGGCGACGCGGAGGGCGGGATGATCGAGGTTTTGCGGGATCGGCTTCGCCGGCTGGCTTGCGACTTCGATTTTTCCTCCAACTACTTCGCAAGGCAGGCGTTCGGACGCGGTTACGGCGCGGACGAGAGCGCGGCGACGCCGCCTTATCTCGAAAGGGACGCGTTTGACGCCGTTCGCGCGCGCGCGGACCGCGTCGAGGTGAAACATATGTCGATGGGCGATTATCTCGATTCCTGTCCGCCGGCCAGTCTCGACGGCTATGTCCTGCTCGACGCGCAGGACTGGATGAACGACGCCGATCTCACCGCTCTATGGGAAAAGATCACCCGCACCGCGCGATCGGGGGCGCGTGTGATTTTCCGCACCGCCGCCGATGATCGGCTGCTCCCTGGCCGCGTGCCCGACGAAATACTGGGCCGCTGGTCGTACGACGAGCCGCGCTGCCGCGATCTGACGAAACGCGACCGCTCCTCGATTTACGGCGCCTTTCACCTTTACACGCTGAAGGCGACGCAATGACTGATGACGCGCAAAGCTTGATGGATCGCATGTATCGCCCGCAGCGGCATATCTATGATCTGACCCGCAAACATTATCTGCTCGGCCGCGACCAGATGATCGACCGACTAAACCCTCCGGGCGGGGGCGCGGTGCTGGAAATCGGCTGCGGCACTGGGCGCAACCTTATTCGCGCGGCGCGGCTCTATCCGAACGCGCGCTTTTACGGCGTCGATATTTCGGCGGTCATGCTCGATGAGGCGAAAGCGTCGATCTCGCGCAACAAAGTCGCCGCGCCGATTGTTCTGGCCCAGGGCGACGCCGCCAATTTCGATCCGGGCGCCTTGTTCGGCCAGCCGCGTTTCGAACGCATATTTATTTCCTACGCCCTGTCGATGATCCCAGCCTGGCGCGAGACCATCGCTCACGCGCTTGATCTGTTGGCGCCAAATGGATCGCTGCATATCGTCGATTTCGGCGATCAGGCCGGGCTGCCGGCCTGGTTTCGGGAGCTTCTGGCCAAATGGCTGGAGCTGTTTCACGTTCGCCCGCGCGCCGAGCTTGAGAGCGAATTCGCGGGCCAAGCCCGCGCCAGGGGGTTGGTTCATAAACACGAGGCGCTTTACCGAGGTTACGCCTTTCTCGATGTCGCGGCTTTCGCGGACGCGTCGCGGCCAACTTGACATCCCCTCTCCCTTGATGGCAGTCGCGACCCCGACGCCAAGAAATAAAATCGGGGGGAACGGCATTGTCGACGGCTTTCATTTTTCCAGGGCAAGGATCGCAGACGGTCGGCATGGGCAAGGCTCTCGCCGATAATTTTCGCGAGGCGCGCGCCGTGTTCGAGGAGGTCGACGCCGCGCTGGCGCAGTCGCTGAGCCGCGTGATCTTCGAGGGGCCGGAGGCGGAGCTGATCCTCACCGCCAACGCCCAGCCGGCGCTGATGGCGGTCTCGCTGGCCGCCGTGCGCGTGCTGGAAAGCGAAGCGGGCCTCGATCTTTCGCGCGACGCGAAATTCGTGGCCGGCCATTCGCTCGGCGAATATTCGGCGCTTTGCGCCGCCGGGGCCTTGAGCCTCGCCGATACGGCGCGCTTGCTGCGTCTGCGCGGCTCGGCGATGCAGGCCGCGGTTCCCGTGGGCGCGGGGGCGATGGCGGCGCTGCTTGGCGTGGAGCTCGACGCGGCGCGAGAAATCGCGGCGGCCGCGGCGAGCGCGACCGGCGCCGTGTGCGAGGTCGCCAACGACAATGGCGGCGGGCAGGTCGTGCTCTCGGGCGCCAGGGCTGGGGTGGAGAAAGCCATGGAGATCGCGAAGGAGCGGGGGGTAAAGCGCGCCGTTTTGCTGCCGGTTTCCGCGCCTTTCCATTGCGCGTTGATGCAACCCGCCGCCGAGGCGATGAAAGACGCGCTTGCCGACGCCGCCATCGCGCGCCCCCGCGCGCCGGTGGTCGCCAATGTCACGGCCGCGCCGGCGTCCGAGCCCGAGGAGATTCGCCGCCTGCTGGTCGAGCAGGTCACGGGCGCCGTCCGTTGGCGCGAGAGCGTCGTCTTCATGGCCGGCGCGGGCGTGACCAAATTCGTGGAATGCGGCGCGGGCAAGGTGCTGGCCGGGCTGCTGAAACGCATCGTCCCCGGCGTATCNNTTATGGTTCGCGCGCCTCGACGCGCCTCGCGACGAAAAATGACCAGAAGATATGGGGGAAGCAAAAATGTTTGATTTGACGGGCAAGACGGCGCTGGTGACCGGCGCCAGCGGCGGCATCGGCCGGGATATCGCGCGCTCATTGCATGGCGCGGGCGCCGCCGTGGCGCTTTCCGGCACGCGGCGCGAGGCGCTCGAAGCGCTGGCCGCGGAGTTGGGCGCGCGGGTCCACGTTTTGCCCTGCGACCTCGGCGAGAAGGAGCAGGCCGAAAAGCTCGTGCCGCAAGCCGAGGCGGCGCTCGGCGGTCTCGACATTCTCGTCAACAACGCCGGCATAACGCGCGACATGCTGTTCATGCGCATGAAGGACGAGGATTGGGATACGGTTTTGAACGTCAATCTGACGGCGGCGTTTCGACTGTCGCGGGCGGCGCTGCGCGGCATGATGCGCAAACGTCACGGCCGCATCATAGGAATCACCTCGGTCGTCGGCGTTACCGGCAATCCGGGGCAGGGCAATTACGCCGCCGCCAAGGCCGGGATGATCGGCATGAGCAAATCGCTGGCCGCCGAGGTCGCGTCGCGGGGAATCACCGTGAACTGCGTCGCGCCGGGCTTTATCGAAAGCCCGATGACCGACGCGCTCACCGACGCGCAGAAAGAGGGCATATTGCGGATGGTGCCGGCGGGGCGCCTCGGCCAGGGCGCGGAGATCGCCGCCGCCGTGGTGTTTCTCGCCAGCGCGGAAGCCGCCTATATCACGGGCCAGACGCTGCATGTGAACGGCGGTATGGCGATGATCTGAAGCCGGCCAATTCGTCGCGGCGCGGGCGATAAAAGCCGTCGCGCCGCCCTCTCGCCATCAAGAACGAAGTGTGCTACCAGACGCCTCGCTGCGACGGGGGCGTTGCCTTTTCGATCATTCGAATTGGTCTGTCTCGAGCTCTTGCGGTGGTTCGCGTTTGCCTGATATGGCGGGGAAGCGGCCCAGGGTTTAGGAAGAGCAATCGACTTCGGCCCGAAGGGCCGCCGGTCGCCAAGATAAACGAACAGCGGCGCGGCGATCGACCGTCGCGGGCGCGAAAATCGAACGAGGATCAAAGCAAATGAGCGATGTCGCCGAGCGCGTGAAGAAGATTGTTGTCGAACACCTCGGCGTCGAGCCCGAGAAGGTCGTGGATAAAGCCAGCTTCATCGACGACCTGGGAGCGGATTCGCTCGATATCGTCGAATTGGTGATGGCGTTCGAGGAAGAGTTCGGCGTCGAAATTCCGGACGACGCCGCCGAGACCATTTTGACGGTTGGCGACGCCGTGAAGTTCCTTGAGACAGCCAAGACGGCCTGAACCGGCTAGTGGCGGCGCGCGGCGCGGCGGGCTTGCCGCCGCGCGCTCGAAACGCGCCTTTGTTGAAGAATAACTTCTTCTCCGAGAGTGATCCATGCGCAGAGTAGTGGTCACCGGTCTCGGCCTCGTGTCGCCGTTAGGCTGTGGTGTTGACATAAATTGGCGTCGCTTGATCGCGGGCGAATGCGGATTCAAGCGCATCGACACGTTCGAGGTCGATGATCTTGCGTGCCAAATCGCGGCGGTTGTGCCGCGCGGCGCCGGCGCCGACGGCGCCTTCAATCCCGACGAGTGGTTCGACCCCAAGGANNCCGACGCCGGCTGGAAGGCCGACACCGCCGAGAAGCAGGAGACGACCGGCGTGCTGATCGGCTCGGGCATCGGCGGCCTTGGCGGAATCTACGAGACGTCGATCACGCTGAAGGAGAAGGGGCCGCGCCGCGTCTCGCCCTTCTTCATTTCCGGCCGGATCATCAATCTCGCCTCGGGCTATGTATCCATCATGCATAGCCTCAAGGGCCCGAATCACGCCGTCGTGACGGCCTGCTCCACCGGCGCGCACGCGATCGGCGACGCCGCGCGGCTTGTCGCCCTCGGCGAGGCCGAGGTGATGGTCGCGGGCGGCGCCGAATCGCCGGTCAATCGCATTGGCGTCGCGGGTTTCGCCGCCTGCCGCGCGCTTTCAACCGGTTTCAACGATCGGCCCGAAGCGGGATCGCGGCCCTACGACCGCGACCGCGACGGCTTCGTCATGGGCGAAGGCGCGGGATGCGTGGTGCTTGAATCCTACGACCACGCCAAGGCGCGCGGCGCCCATATCCACGCCGAACTGATCGGCTACGGCATGTCCGGCGACGCCTATCACATCACCGCCCCCGCGCCCGACGGCGACGGCGCCTATCGCTGCATGTCGATCGCGCTAAAACGCGCGGGTCTTACTGTCGAGGATGTGGATTACGTCAACGCGCATGGCACCTCGACGCCACTCGGCGACGAGATCGAGTTGAACGCCGTGCAGCGGCTGCTTGGCAATATCGTTCCGAAGCTGTCCATGTCGTCGACGAAATCGGCGATCGGACATTTGCTTGGCGCGGCCGGGGCGGTCGAGGCGATCTATTCGATTCTGGCGTTGCGCGATCAGGTCGCGCCGCCGACCCGAAATCTCGACAATCCATCCGTGACGACCGAGATCGATCTTGTCCCGCATGTCGCCCGTAAGCGTAAAATCGATGTCGTGCTGTCCAATTCCTTCGGTTTTGGCGGCACCAACGCATCTTTGGTGTTTCGTCGGGCCGATTAGCGCGTTTTTGGCTTCGCGGCGCGTTCGAACGAAACCCGGCGCGATTGGCGCCCTCGGCCGTCCGTGAATTCGCCACATTCAATGATAGTGTGGTCGGCGGAGCCGATGGGCCCTCTCCCGGCTCGACGGAGGCGGATTCGCCCGACTTGCGGGTTTCGGCGCAACAATTACGGCCAGCTTCGTGAAATGACTTGAATTGAGTAACCTATTCGCGATTGTTTTGACTCCTCTGGGCGCCGCGGCGATTTGGGTGATGTCGGCAAGGAATGGCGTGATCTGACATGAGCGACGTTGAAAAGAGCGATAAGTTGGACGCCCCCAAACCCGACGCGGCGCCGCGATCGCAACCCGCCGCGGCTCAAGCCGACGCGAGCGCGCCGGAGCCGGAGAAGTCCGCGCGAGCCCAAAACATTCCGTCGCCCCAGGCGGCCGGCGACCGACCGCCTTCAGCCCGAGAGAGCGGGAAATCATGGTTCTTTCGCCGCCGCGGCGAATCGCCAAGGCAAACCGCGTCACAGCAAACCGCGTCACAGCAACCCCCGCCCCCGCCGCGTAAAAAAAAGCGGCGCGACGGAACCCTGTCCGTGATGAGCGGCTTTTTGAGCTTTATCCTGGTCGCCGTGGTCGCCGGAATTTTTGGATTGATTTCCGCGCGCCACGTGCTGAACGAGCCAGGTCCGCTGCGCGCCGATAAAATCGTGTTCCTGCCGCCGGGAAGCGACACGCCGGAAATGCTGGCGCAACTTGAACGCGAGGGCGTGATCGACAATCCCTTGCTGCTGAACGCGACGCTGTTGGTCGAAAATAAGCGCGGCGCGCTCAAGGCGGGCGAATATCTATTCAAGCAGGCCGTCAGCCTGCAGGAAGTCATGGACGAACTCGTCAGCGGGCGCCAATTGCTGCACGCGGTGACTATTCCCGAAGGGCTGACCAGCGAGCAAATCGCGCAACGCTTGCGCGAGAGCGACATATTGGCCGGGGATATATTGGAGGCGCCGAAGGAGGGCGCGCTGCTGCCCGAGACCTATAAGGTCGCGCGCGGCTATTCGCGCACCAAGCTCCTCGTCAAGATGCAAGAGGATCAGCGCAAGCTGATCGAACAGATCTGGGCGCGTCGCAGCCGCGATTTGCCGTTCCGCACGCCGTTCGAACTGGTGACGCTGGCCTCCATCGTCGAAAAAGAGACCGGCAAGGCGGAGGAGCGCCCGCATGTCGCGGCGGTCTTCGTCAATCGTCTGCGCAAGGGCATGCGGCTGCAGTCCGATCCGACCATTGTTTACGGGCTGGTGGGGGGCAAGGCGACGCTCGGGCGCGGCATTCTGCGCGCCGAGCTCGATAAATACACGCCCTACAACACCTACATTGTCGATGGATTGCCGCCCGGACCGATCGCCAATCCCGGACGCGCGGCGCTCGAGGCCGTCGCCAATCCCGCCAATTCCGCGGATCTTTATTTTGTAGCCGACGGGACCGGCGGCCATGTCTTCGCGGAGACGCTGGATCAACACAACCGCAATGTGCAGCGCTGGCGCCACATCGAGCACGACAATAAGGAGAAGGCCGCTCCCGATGTCGACCATCCGACGCCCGGCGTCGCGCCTCCCGCGCCAGCGCCAGCGCCGCGCGATCAACACGGCGACGCCGGCGCGATCGGGCGGCTCGTTCTCCTGACCGAGCGGCATGACGATTATCCGCCGAGCCGAGCAATGGTGGCGGACGACGGCGCGACGCATCGTCTCGGCAAATTCGGTCCATGGCCGGGACTGTTCGCGGTCGACTCACTCGACGATCCGACCACCGCCGACGCGAAGCTTCGCGCTCTGGCCCCGGCGCGGCCGACATTCACGCTCGCCAGCGCGCAACCCAAGAGCTTTTCCGGATTCGATCCGACGATGATCGGCGCCGCGCCCGAGAGCAACGAGGGCGCGGGACCAGACGAGGCGGCGTTCGATAGGGAAGGCGGCAGGGCGCTGGAGGGCCGCGACGTCGCCAGTTACCCCGTCTCGCCGCGCGCGCGCGCCGAGCAGAAAGCGCGCGCCGCGGAACTCGGTCTTTCGCCTGGCTCCGATCAACTGCCCGCCGAGGTCGTTGGCGCGCGAGACGCGACGCCCGACGCCGCTCGGCCGAGCGCGCTGGGGTACGCGAGCGCCGAGACGGGCGCGTCGCCAAAGTCGCGCCGACCAAGGGCGTTCGACGCTTCCGAAGGCACGCCGCTGGATCCCTTGCGCGATAAATCCTGGGATTTGACCTCGGCCAAAAACGTGCCGGCAACCGTTAATCCGCAATAGCGCGTTTCGCGCCCATCGCCGCGCGCGCCGCCGCGGCGGCAGCACAAGGACCGATCATCGGATGAGTGTCGCCAGCATGACTGGTTTCTCCCGCGGCCATGGAGTGCTTGGCCCCTGGCGATTTTCGTGGGAATTGAAGACCGTCAACTCCAAGGGACTGGACTTGCGGCTGCGCACGCCCGTGGGTTTCGACGCGGTCGAGGTCAAGGCTCGCGCCGCGATCGGCGCGCGGGTCGCGCGCGGCGCCTGTTCGGCGGGGCTTTCGGCCAAACGCGCGGACGCCGCCGGCACGTTTCGCATTGATCGCGCCGCGCTCGACCGGCTGTTGAACGCGCTCGACGACGTGCCCTTGCACGCCAATCTTCGGCCCGCTTCGCTGGACGGATTGCTCTCCGTGCGCGGCGTCGTCGAGGTGGTGGAGCCGGAAGACGACGACACTCAGCGCGCCGCGCTGGAGAAGCAAATCCTCGCCAGCCTCGACGAGGCGCTCGAAGCGCTCGTCGTCTCGCGTCGCGCCGAGGGCGCGGCGCTGGCCGCCGTGCTGATCCGGCGCCTCGACCGAATCGCGGCTCTGACGGCGCAAGCCGACGCCCTGCCGGCGCGTCAGCCCGAGGCCGTGCGCGCGCGTCTAAGGCAGCAAATCGCGCTTCTCGTCGAAAACGCCGACGCCTTCGATCCGCAACGGCTGCATCAGGAGGCGGTGCTGCTGGCCGTCAGGGCCGACATCCGCGAGGAGCTGGACCGTTTGAGCGCCCATGTGACGAGCGCGCGCGGCCTGCTCTCGAGCGGCGGCCCGATCGGCCGGCGGCTGGACTTCCTCGCGCAGGAATTTTCCCGCGAAACCAATACGCTGTGCGCCAAATCCAACGACTCCGCCCTGACCGCCATCGGTCTCGACCTCAAGATCGAGGTCGAGCAATGGCGCGAACAAGTGCAAAATATCGAATAGGCGAGTAGCGCGGGAGGAGCGGCGGATGTTAGAGGCTCTTGCCGCGCCCCTGCCGCGATTTTGAGTCTTTGATCCAACCGAAACGCTCCATGTCCTCGCTCCAGACCGACCATCGCGGCATAGTGTTGATCCTTTCCTCGCCCTCGGGCGCGGGAAAGACGACGCTGACCCGCATGCTCCTTCAGGATCGGAGCCTCGATCTCTCGCTGTCCATTTCCGTGACGACGCGGCCGCGGCGGTCCAGCGAGGTCGACGGCATCCATTACCGCTTCATCACGCAGCGCCATTTCGAGTCTCTTCGCGACAACGGCGAGTTGCTGGAATGGGCGCAGGTGCATGGCAATTATTACGGAACGCCGCGCGCGCCCGTGGAGGAAATCCTCGCGCAAGGGCGCGACGCCTTGTTCGACATCGACTACCAGGGCACGCAGCAGGTGCGCGAGAAAATGGCCGCCGACACCGTGACCGTGTTCATTCTGCCGCCCTCGATGAAGGAGCTTCGCGCGAGATTGGAGCGTCGCGCGGAAGATTCCCGCGACGTGATCGAGCGCCGGTTGGAGAACGCGCGCAAGGAGATCACGCGCTGGGTCCAATATGACTATGTGCTGATCAACGACGACATACAGACGACCTTCGACGACCTGCTGGCGATCTTGCGCGCCGAGCGGCGAAAGCGCCCGCGTCTGGCCAAGCATATCGAGGATTTCGTCGCGAAACTGCTGAGCGAGCCGTGAGCCCGCGCCGCTCAGACCAGCGCGATGGCGGAGACTAGCCGGCCGTAGTCCGGCTCGTTGCGATGCACGCCGCGGCGATAGCTGAAGCAGTGGTCCTCGCTGGCGTAAGTATCGATCCCGATGGCCTCGAAGGAGGCGATGTCGAGCCGCGCGGCCTGCGCATGAATGAAGCCGGGCAGATCGAACATCGCATGTCCCACCTTCGCCGAAGGCGCGAAGAAGCGCCTAAAGGCCGCGTCCGACGCGACGAAGCGCTCGACGAATTCCGGACCGACTTCATAGCTCCCAGCGCCGATCGTCGGCCCCAGCGCGATGTGAATTTCGGCGCGCCTCGCGCCCTCCCGCTCCATCGCCACGACTGTCGCCTCGATCACGCCGCCCAGCGCGCCTTTCCAGCCGGCGTGCGCGGCGCCGACGACGCCGGCCGTGGCGTCGGCGAACAGCAACATGCCGCAATCGGCGCCGGTGACGCCGAGGCCGAGGCCTCTCGCGCGCGTCGCGAGGCCGTCGCAGCGCGGGCGCGCGTCTTGCGCCCAGGGCGCCTCGACGATGAGCGCGTCGCTCGAGTGGATTTGATAGGGCACCAGCAGCCGTTCGGCGTCCACGCCAAGCCGCCGCGCCATTCGGGCCCGGTTCTCGCCGACGAGCGCGGGCTCGTCGCGCGAGCCGACGCCGCCGT
>PLZT01000194.1 GCA_003152255.1 Methylocystaceae bacterium
GTATGGCAGCGACGCCAGAAACCTTGTCCCTCCGATGAATTCTCCATCTCTGGCTTCCAGACACCGACCCCAAAAAAATCGGCCGCAAAACCCGCCCGCCGTCACATCGCGACCTGGCGACGAGTTTTACAGGCTCCTTACATCATCGGCTCTGTTCCGAATGGAGACCTTATGCGGTTCCGGGATATCAAACCTCCACTGCGGCGAGGTCGGGCTGTCGAAGAAAACCCGAGTAGGCCGATGGCGGCGCGCCGATTGTCGGCGCCGCGCGAGGAGTTGATCATGACCGGCAAGCTTGCCTTTCAATTGTCCGACACGAACGAGCCAGACCGCTATGTGATCAGGCTTGTCGATAGGCGTCAGATCGCCGCGCTCGCGCAATCCGAAGGCCTCTCCACGCGGATTCCGATCGAGCCCGTCGCCGTCATTTACGACGAGGGAAGCGGCGAGCTTGTGCCCGTCGACGGTTTCGACGACACGACGCCGCGGGGGCGCATCGCCCTGACGATCATGGCCGACGTCTATTCGGACGTCATCGACCGGATCGCGGCGCGCGAGGGCGAACGCGACGCCGCGTGATTTTTTTCGGGGCGGCATCCATGTCGTTGCCGCCTCGGCACCAGATCGGCTTTCCTTACTTGGTTTTCGCCACCGACCTCCTGCCGCCTTGAACGGGCGCGCTCTTGGCATCACCCATTGCGGTCCCCACCTTCCGTGGATGCGCCCGCCGGCGATGGATGGCGCGACGCCTCGCGGAGGACAAGCCATATGACGACATCGAAAACCATCGCGGCTCTCCTCGGGCCGACGCTTGTCGCCAGCGCAGCCATGGTGCTCGCGAATCTCGGCGCGATGCCGTTGCTCATCGAGCAGATGTCGAAAACTCCGATGCTCATTGTCCTCTCCGGCTACGCGGCCTTCGTGCCGGGGCTGGCCATCGTCTATTTCCACAACCGATGGAGCGGCGGCTGGCCGGTGCTCGTCACCCTGTTCGGATGGCTGTCGCTGGTCGTCGGCCTGATCCGCATGATCTTCCCCGTGCAGTTGGCGGGGATCATGGCGAATGCGGTTCCGACCATGCCCGTGGTGCTTCCCGTGGTCGGCGCCGTCTTCTTGTTGGTCGGCGGGTTCCTGTCGTTCAATGCATACGGGCGTGAGTGAGGGGCGGTCGGATTCCGGCGCCAGTAGTCACAACATCCAACGCTTATGGGAGATCAAATATTCCGAGCGGAGGCTATCAGGTGGTCGAGCCGATCGTCATCAATACCGGCGGGTTCCAAATGGGCTGTGATTTCGACGGTCGCCGGGAATAGTTGCTTGATGGCAGCTTCGCCAAGATCGCAAATGGCGTGACCTTCCTCGACCGAAAGGTGGCCTTCGAGCTCGAGATGGAGTTCGACGAAGGTCCGGTCCCCGGCGTGACGCGTCCGCAGATCATGGACGCCTTGGACGCCCGGACAAGCCAATAACGTCTCTTTGATGCGCTCGCGTTCCACGTGCGGCAACTCCCGTAGCTTTCCCCGGTCGGATCGGCTTCTGCTGGTGTTGGCTCGCCGAGAACATGGCAGAGGTCGATGAAGTGCTCTTGCGCCGCCGACCGCTCTTTCAGCTCGACTGCGCGCCACTTGCGGATGAAGGCATCGACAGACAAATTGAGCGACAATCGACGCCCCCCGGCTTTATTTCACGACGCGTAAGAAATCGCCGTACCCTCTTGGTCTTTCGCCGGACACAGCCCCGCCCGACAGGCTCATGATCATTAGGCCGAATACCAGTTTATCGAGTTCATCGACGTCAATTTGGAGTTGGTCAGCAACCGCTGTCTTGCTTACACCCTCGTCTCTCAAGGCCGCAAAGACCGTCGCCAGAACATGGGATCGCTCGCGCTGAGCGCCTTCCGGCTCCGTCCTTCGATAGCCATTCTGCCCCATCTCGATGCAAAGCGTGCGGTAATGCCAATCGGTGAGAAGACCGAGCGCATGCAGGCGATATGCAAGCGCTGCCACCGACACGATCCATTGCTTCTTGAGCTGAACGAGGTTGCGCAGCGTGGCCGTGCGCGGTGCAAGCGCCAGCACGCTTGCGCGCGGCATCACAAACGCCGAGGCGAAGGCATTGGCCTGTTTTTCCGCGTCCGGAATTTGCGGCCCCGAATGGCGGTGCAGAACGAGGTGTCCAAGCTCATGGGCGACGTCAAAGCGCCCATGTTCCGCTGATTTCAGTGTGTTCAGGAACACGAAGGGCGTCTTGCTGTGCCACAGAGCGAAGGCATCGACTTCGACTGAATTCTCGGCGAGGGAATAGACGCGCACGCCTTTCGATTCGAGAAGATGAACCATATTTTTGATCGGGCGTTCGCCGAGGCCCCAGTGCTGACGTAGCACGGACGCGGCCACTTCCGGCTCTTCGTCACGCAAATCGGGCAAATCGGGCGCAGGCAGATCGAAGCGTGACTCCACCCAATCGTTGAGCATGAAGGCGAGTGCGCCAGCGCCGAGTGCGGCGTCGCGCTGCCCTGCGGTCATCCGCGACATGGAGCGAAAACTTGCCGTGTCGGGCGTAGGCTCATGGAGATCGACGCCTGAGAAGAAGCCGAGCGGAAATCGCGTAGCTTTCGCAATGCGGGCCAGAGTTTCGTCAGACGGGGGATACTCGCCCTTTTCATAATCGCTGACGGCTTTGGCCGTCACGTCGATGAGACCGGCCAACCGAGTCATTGTGAAGCCCCTACGCTTGCGCGCGAGGCTGAGTCTCGACGGTGTAAACATGTTTATGCCACTCACGCCTTGCGGCGGACATCGATAGTGGGGTCAGGTCCGAAGTCCGGAGCAGCCGGGGCGATCTCGTCATCCAGCGGCTGTGCGCCCAAGATGATGCGTTCCCGCCATCCGTTGATATGGCCGTCATCGCCAATGGAATCCGGCAACGACAGCTCCGCACGAATTTCTTTGCCGTCGCTATGAAAGAGCAATACCCAGGTCGCCCGATCCGGCTCTGCCTGCACAGCCGGCGCGAATTCTTGGAATAGGTACAGCTGTGCGTTCGTATGCACGGCTTCGGCCGTTGATGGCCCCTTTCGCCGCTTGGTCGTCGGCGTCTCGCGACCGGCACGGCCCGTATGTTCGGAACCGGACGCGACAGCAATGGCGAACGCGCCACCCGGTTCAACGACAGTGCAGAAGTTTCCTTCGTCCGATCTCGACCACCCCAGCGGCGCGAGCCCTTCCCGGAGTACGCGAACCGTGCGTCCCCACTGATAAATTCCAGGGAGGAACGGCGGATCGTTCGCCGTACAAGCGTCCCGCGCCAACAGCCCCGCCAACACGGCCTCCCGAAGAGGCTGGCGCGTAAGCCCCAGCCTAGCCAGGGCGTCGTCGACTTCATCGGGTGTTGCGTGCAATTTCGGCTGCATTCGGGAGTCCTTGGACAGATTCGGTATTACTTCTGATTTTTCTACCGCAAATGAGGAGAAAAAACAAGAAGTATCCGTCGAGGCGGTCCGGCCGTCAGGTCCGGGAACGCGCCGCCATCAGTCACGTCGAGCCGGAGAAATTGGAGGGCAGCTACGCGCTCGCTAGCTTGCGCGGTCGGCCGCCCTTGCGACCGTTCTCTCGCGCGGCGGCGACTTTGGCGCCCGAGCGCGCCCTACCCCCAGCGGCGCCTAGATGGCGAGCCATCCAGCTCTTGGATCCGAACACGCCCTGTAGCAGCCCTGGCACATACAAATCCGCGTCAATCGCGGGCCAGTGCAGGCCGTCCCCCAAAGGGCTGATCTCGATGATGGCAAGATCGGCTGGCGTGGCGTGCTCTAATCCTTGTGCCAAGCGCGGCGGAAAGCCCAGCTCCAAACCGTTATCCAGGCCAACGATCACCCGCGACACCCGGCGGTCATAGCGGGCGTGGATAGCCTTCGGCACGCCCTTCAATTGGGTTTGCAACGTTGTTTCGGCGGCGAGGCGGTCGCT
>PLZT01000577.1 GCA_003152255.1 Methylocystaceae bacterium
CTCGGCGTCTATCACGGCCTGCGCGAAACACTTCTACAATCCTATCTCGACGAGTTCGTCTTCCGCTTCAATCGCCGTAAAACCCGTCACGCCGCCTTCCGTGCGCTCCTCGCAATCGGCCTCGCCGCGAAACCCATCACATACAATATCTTGATCCTACCGGAAGGAGAGGGATAAGCCTTTGGTGCAATACCGTCTTGAGGATCGTCAGCAGGATCGCCGCCCCGACGAAGAGGAGCCACGCCCTACGGAAGTCCTTGCGGGCCTGCATCGCCTCGGCCTCCCTGGCCGACATTGGCGGGGATTTCTCGTTCAGTCGCCTGCGTTCACGAATGGCGTTGGGATCGAATTTGAATACGTTTGACATCCGTTTCTCCGTTAAGTTGCCCGCTGGATCGCCTGACATGGAAATCCATCTTCCCTTGACATATGCGGGACGACGGATTTGCCAGCGGGCAATTCGACTACGGCTACGTCCACTGATGTGGGAGATGTTCCGAGAGTGGCCGGCGGGCGGAGATCCGCACATAGCTGAGTCGGCGCCGCACCATTTTGTGTGGCAGTTCCCCGTCGATTCAGGAAGAGCTTCATCGTGCCCAGCTTCGGCCGATTGCCGCTGCTGAAAAGAACAAATGTAGTTGAGACGGCAGAGACCGCCGGATTACAAGCCCGTTGCCCGCCGTAGCGCATCGTTGATTCGCTCCTGCCAACCCGGCCCATCCTCTTGAAAATGTGCAATGAGATCGCTGTCGAGCTTGATCGACACCAATTCTTTACAGACGGGAACGCCACCTTTTCTTTGCGCGCGGACGGACTCGGCCGCTGGCGGCGTCGCTGGTTTGAACACAGCTTCGGCTAGGGACAAGGCGTCGGTCGGTCGATACCGGTTCGGTGGTCTCGTCATGCGAATTCTTTCGTTGAGCTTCTAACCGATACTGCTTAGCCAAGCCCCTGAAATCGAAGGATATCGAAGGCAAAGGTGGTGATAGTTTATACCGGAACGTGTGTGGACGCCCCCACGAATGCAAGCAAAATCTTTCGATAGCAGGACAAAGTGGTCGGGTGCTGACGTGTGTCCGGCCTCATAATCCGGCTTTCAACGCCGCAGCCCCTAGCCCGCAGGCTTCGCATGTTTGCGGCGGCGGGGTGTTTGAAGGTCGGCAAATGGCGCTTCAGCGACAAGGAGCGGTCGCCGAAAACCCCGCCGGTGACGGCCGCTTTCTGGCCTATCGCGTCGATTGTCGAAATTCGTGACTTTCGTGAATCGGGGTCGTCGCGTTCTATAATCCCCGCTTCCGCGAATTTCGGGAACTGAAACCCGCGTCATCAACCCACGAGAAATTTCTCCAGATGTTCGCAGAAGAAGTCGGGAGCCTCTTCAGCCACGAAGTGACCGCAGTCCGGCGCGATGACGCTCTCGAGGTCCCGCGTCTCGGGCCGCAATGCGTCGGCGAGTCGTTCTCCAACCCCAAATTGTCCGGCGATCGCCATGACCGGCATGGTCAATTTTTGATCCCGTAACGTCGCGGCGAAGGGCACGTCGTCTCTGAGCGCCCGATAAAAATTGAACCCGGCGGTCATTCCTCCCGGTGTCGCGTAATGCGAGGCGTATTCGGTGATCGCGTCCTCGCCGATAGCATCCTTCTTGTGCGACCAAGCCTTGATTTGCGCCCGGATATACTCCCGCTCGCGTCCCAGAGTGAGCATCTCTGGGGTCTCCGGAGCCATATGAAAACCATAGTGCCAGGCGCCCCCACGCAGCGCGTCCAAATTCTCCGTTCCCGGCAGCAGACAATCGACGAGCGCCAGCTTCGAAACGACTTCGGGATGGAGATGCGCCACGAAATAGGCCGCCTTGCCGCCCATGTCGTGAGCCGCGACATAGGCTTGGCCAACGCCGAGAGAGGTGATCAGAGCGTAGATATCCTCGGCGATGGTGCGCTTGTCGTATCCGGATGGGGTTCGCTCCGACAGTTCGGTCCCTCGCAAGTCGGGAGCGACGACACGAAATCTGGTCGCAAGACGCGGCATGACGCCGCGCCAGGCGAACCATGTTTGCGGCCATCCGTGCAAAAGGATCAGTACAGGCCCTTCTCCCATTGCGACAAAGTGCATCCGTATTCCGTTGATCTGCGCAAAACGCCTCGTCGCGCCTTCCGGAAGCCCGTTGGGGGAGGGCGAGCCCTGCGCTTGCGTGCTCGAATGCACGGTCGACATGGCCGCCGCGCCGAGCACAACCGCCGGAGCCCCAAACAGGAGCGTGCGTCGATCCGTTTTCATTGCGTCTCTCGTTTCGTTGTCGGTCTTGGTCCGACCGCGCCAGAGCGCTTGAGCCATACGAAGACAGCTTGAGAGGATAACACGATGGCTGCTATCTCCGACAACGCGACTTCGATGTTGCGACCAGATAGGCGGCGGCCAAGGTCCAAACAAAGCTCGCGGCTCCGGCGGCGAGCGGCCAGACAGAGGGAAAGCTTGGCATTTGGGTCTTAGCGCATGGCGCCCGCGCGCTACGCGTGGCGTTGAGAAACGCGACTTGGCGCTCCGGCGCGACGGCGTCGCGCATTTTGCGCGTGGCGACGTCGAACCACGGAATATGGATTGGCAACCCCGGCGCGGTTCACAATGCCCCCTTGCTTATCGTTCCAAATCGTTCGACAGCGAGGACTGCTGAAACATGACAGGGAGTTTCTGCGGAGCCTTGATCCGCAACTGTTTGTTGATATTCATGCGTCCGAACACCACCTCAATAGCTGAAGATGGGACGCCAAATTCGCCGGCCAGAAAGCGCACCATATGATCGGTGGCTCGGCCTGCGCGGGGAGCGGCGGTCACGCTGACTTTTAGCTGTGTTCCCTTGACTTTGCCGATGACATCACAGGTCGCGCTGGGTTTGCCCAGTATGTTGACCACGAGCGTGTCACCCTCCCACCAGAAAAAAGAGCGGCCTGTCTTGTTGTTGGGTTCCTGACTTCCGCTTGGATTCGGTTGTTTCATTTTCGCCGGCTCCATCGTCAAAACCCGTGAATTTCGAGAACGGCGCCCAAGTTCCATAATCTTTAGGTTTCCTCGAATCACGAATGTCGGCGCGTCGGGCGCTTCAATCACTACGCCCGTCCCCCTTCCGCGTCGAGTTCTTCGCGGCAGGCCTTTTTCATGGCGGCCGGATCGGCTTGCGCCAGCTTGCACAGGCTTGCCGCGACGCAGTGGAGCGCGCGCATGTCGCCTTCGTGACGCAATACCTGCAAGTCGCACCCGTGTCAGACGCCCGCCGAACCGTTCTCGCGTGGCCGGCCTATGACGCGGCGCGCGAAAGCGAACTGGTCGATAGCCGCCCTGCTTAACGCAGAGCGGCTATCTCATTCGCTCATTTGTTGTCCAAGATCGTCGGCCGGAGTATCGACGAAGCGCACCGTTCCGATCGAGAGCCGACCCGACTCCCGGTCCAGCGCAACGCGTAAATCCTCGCGGGCGTCTGATTTGCTTGCCGCCGCTTCCACAAGCTGCCCTGCCCTACGCCCGACGTCATCGAATTCCGCGATTTGTGCCGCAATCGCTTCATTGACCCGGACCGCCGGATCGCCCGCCCGCACGACTTCCGCCGCCGCTCCACCAACGAACGAATTGTCGTTGACCGACGTTGGCGGCGCCGGCGGCGGCGGCGGCGCCCCGGCTTCCCTTGGCCCCACGATGGTCGCCACCACAGGTTCGGCGGCGACCGTGGCCACCACATCCGGCGCGGCGTTTTGTGCGAGCGCCGCCGCATGTTCCGCGCGGTCATTATTCAACGCCCGACGCGCGGCCATAATTTCAGCGCGCAGCTTTTGCGTCAGCGCTTCCATACCGCCCCGCTTTATCCGGGCAAAGAACCCGCTTCGACGCGGGCGGAGATCGCCAAACCACTCCGGCGTTTGCCGCAGCTCACTACAAAGGCGGGCGATTTCTTGATTGCTTGCATGATTCATCGCGAGGAGGAACGCCGCTTCGAAGCGCTTGGTGTCCACAAAGGTCGCCGACGCTGCTCTTAAAACTTTCGCGCGCGAAGACTCATGTTTCGATGTTGGCGAGTCTTGCGGCGCCGTGTTTTCACGTGACGCCTCGATCGACGCCGCCGCCGCTTGCCGCTGCGCTGTCACTCCCGCCGCCGGCATGTTCACCGTTGGAATGTGCAAATGAGATTTGAACGCATTGGTGGCGACCGTTCGCGCTTTGAACGCCCTGTCCGTGAAAAAATGCGCCTTATCGAGCACGGCCCCGAACTGCCCGCGCACCAGCAACAGAGACTTCTTTTCATGGAACCGTCGCAGCGCATCGGGCAAAAACAACGGTTCCAGCTCCCATCGTCCTTGCGTCGATTTGCTTCCGCGCCCGACGCCGCCGGCGCCAAACCCTGTGCCGATCGACGTTCCCCACCCCTCGCGCAAAATATAGTGCTTCCCGACGTCCTGAGACGCCGCAAGCGCCGTGGTTTCGTCGCCTATGCCGATGAACAATTTAACGTCCATGTTTCCCATCAGCATTTCACGGGTGGGCCGGCCGTATTTGACGTCGAGCTGCGTCAACCCTTGCGCGATCATCGCGATTTGAAAACCATAGCCCGCAACCAGCGGCGCTCGGTCGACAATTTCCGGCATCCGTCCGAACTGGTAAAATTCGTCGAGCATGAGAAGCAATTTGTATGGCTCATCGGCCCCAGGAAGCTCTTTGAGCAACACGTCATGCACCTGTTGAATAAGCAGGCGCACCACCGCTTCGACGGTTCCGAAGTTGCCGATCGGCGTTCCAATCAGCAGCGTAAATGGCTTGCGGCGCAGATCGGCGATGCAAAAATCGCTCTTGCTCGTTGCAACATCGACAAGCGCATTGTTCCAGGGGTCCAGCGCCGTTGTAATATGCGACTCGAATGAGGCGCGCTGCTTCTCGTCGCGCCCAAGATGCTGGCTGAATTTGTCGAACACAAATTCGTTCAGAGCAGGCTCATCGGCAAGAATGTCGTGCATCAGAGCAGCCAGACTTCGGCCCCGGCTAAACAATTTCAGCGCCGACTTGATCGTGCGCTTTCCCTCCATCGTCTCACTGTCGAGAACGTAGCCGAGCAGGCCGGCGAATAGTCCGCGCGCCGTTTCCGCCCAATAGGAGTCGCCCGACGCCGGGGCCGAAATCAGACTTCTCGCGATGTTCGTGACATCGGTCGCCCGCGACGGCCACGGCGCCACGAGATCGAGCGGGTTCCAGCAGTGCGAGTTTTCCGAGCCGGGGGAAAACAGAAAGACGTCCTGCCCCATCGCCGCGCGCGCCG
>PLZT01000454.1 GCA_003152255.1 Methylocystaceae bacterium
TCTTGCCGCTGCGCGGGCGCGGCGTCGAGCGCGCCGATATTCGCATTCACGCGATCGACCCCTTGTCGCGCGACTTCTGGCCCTTCCCCGATCATGGCGTCGACACCGCCGACTCCGACGCGCCGCCGCTGCCCGGCAATGAGCCCGGGGCCTGGAGCGGGAGCGCCGACATCGAGGCGGACGCGATCAAGGAGCGCATCAAGGCGCTGGGTTCGCCCGCCATATCGAGACTCGCCATCCTGCCGCTGCGGCGCGACGGCGCCGACGCCAGATTCGGGATCGATCTCGCCGAAGACTTCGCCCGCATAAGGGGGCGGGAACAGCCCGGCGCCTATCTCGTCGGGCTGCGCGCGCCGGGCGCGAGCGCGCGCCATTGGCTACGGGTCGTCGTCACCGACCTGACTTTAAGCGCCGTGGAGGAGCCGGGACGCGTGCGTTTCGCCGTCACCTCGCTCGCCTCGGCGCAGCCCGTCGCCGGGGCGCAGCTGCGCGTCGAGGGCGTCAGGGACGATAAATTCGTCACACTGGCGCAAGGGACGACCGACGCCTCGGGCTTCTTCACCTGGAGCCTCGCGAAGCGCGCCGAGGCGGAACTGCGCCGCGTCGTCGTGACCAAGGGCCTGGATACGCTGGTTGTCGATCCCGGCAGCGCGCCGTCGGAATATTCCAAGGAAAATTGGTCGAAGCCGGACTCCGATTGGCTCGCCTGGACCACCGATCCCGAGCAAGCCCGCATCGAGGCGCCGCGCACGCTGTGCCATCTTTTCACGGAAAGGCCAATCTATCGCCCCGAGGAGCCCGTGCATATCAAGGGCTATGTGCGGGTGTATCGCGGCGGCGTGTTGAGCCTGCCGAAGGCGGGGGGGACGCTGGTCGTCAGCGGTCCCGGCAATCAGGAATGGCGCATTCCGGTCAAGCCCGACGCCAGCGGCGGCTTCTATCACAAGTTCGACGCGCAGACGCCGGCGACCGGCGATTATCAGATCAAATACGAACCGGCCGGGATGAAGCCGAAGGCGAAGGAGCCCGAGAAGGCGGCCGACGCGCCCAAGGACGACCAGCAGGGCGAGGGCGCCGACGACGAAGCCGCCGCCGCGCCGGAAGACCTCTCCTGCGGCGCCTTCCCTTTCAAGAAGGAGGCCTATCGACTGCCGACCTTCGAGGTCGTGTTGAACGCGCCGCAAATGGTTCCGCTCGACGGCGAGTTCAGCGTCGATCTCCTGGCGCGCTATTTCGCCGGCGGGCTCGCGGCGGATCGTCCGGTCAAATGGCGCGCGGCGCAGTTTCCTTATGTGTTCACGCCGCCGGGGCGCGAGGGCTTTCTGTTTTCGACCGACGCGCGCTTTTCCGGCGACGCCAAGTTCAAATCGACCGCGGTGCTGGAGCGCGACCAGCGCACCGACGCCGGCGGCGCCGCGCGCATGAGTTTCGACACCACCATCGAGCCGACGGCGCAGCCGCGCCGCTATTCGATCGAGGCCACCGTCACCGGCGACGACGGCATAGAGGTGCGCAATGTGCAGAATGTGATCGCCGTGCCGCCTTTCGTGCTCGGCGTCAAGACGCCGCGCTATGTCGCGCGGCCCGGCGCCATCACGCCGGAACTCATCGCCATTAACGGCAAGGGCGACGCCGTCGAAGGGCTGGAGATGACGCTGCGCTTCATCAAGCGCAATTGGATTTCGACACTGCAAGCCTCCGATTTCGCGCAAGGCGCAGCCAAATATGTGACGCAAACGCAGGACGAAACGCTACTGGAGCGCAAGGTGAAGAGCGCCGGGGAAGCGCAGGCGATCCAATTGGAGGCAAAGGACGCCGGCGTCTATCTCGTGCAGCTCGAAGCTTACGACCGGATCGGCCGGCGCCAGCAGGTCAGCGTCGACTTTTTCGTCGGCGGCGACACGCCCGTCACCTTCCAGCGCCCGCCGTCCTCAACCGCGACCGTCACGCTCGACAAGGAGAAATACGCGCCGGGCGAGACCGCGACGCTGCTGGTTCAATCGCCGTTCCAGAACGCGCGCGCGCTCGTCGTCGTCGAACAGCCGAGCGGCGTCTATGACTATCAATTCATCGACATCGCCAATGGCTTTGGCCGCTATGCGCTGACGCTCAAAAAAGAGCAGACGCCGAAGCTCGCCGTGCATTTCCTGATCATGCGCGGACGCCTCAAGGACAGCGCGCCAACCGCCGCCTCCAGCATCGACCAGGGCAAGCCGATCACGATCGCCGCGACGAAATGGATCGAGGTGACGCCGGTCAAGAACATCGTCACCGTGAAACTCGAGGCGCCGGGCAAGGCGCGGCCGGGCCAGGAGGTGGAGGTTTCGCTGCGGTTCGCCGACGACACCGGCAAGCCGCTCGCTGGAGAGGCCACATTCTGGATGGTCGATCAGGCCGTGCTGTCGCTGGCGAAGGAGCAGCCGCTCGATCCGCTCGCCAATTTCATTGTCGCGCGCGACACCAAAATGGCGGCGCGCGACACGCGCAACATGGCTTTCGGAATCATTCCGCTGGAGGAGGTTCCCGGCGGCGACGGCGCGGCGCTGGAGGAATGGGGCGCGGAAAACAACATCTCCGTGCGGAAAAATTTCACGCCCGTGCCGATCTATCTGCCGAGCGTGAAAATCGGCGCCGACGGGATCGCCAAAATCAAGGTGAAGCTGCCGGATACGCTGACCGTGTTCAAGCTGCGCGCCAAGGCCGTGAGCGGCGCCGACCGTTTCGGCTTCGCGGGCGGCGAAATGCTGATCCGCCAGGAACTGGTGGCGCAGCCCGCCTTGCCGCGCTTCGCGCGGCCCGGCGATACGCTCGATCTCGGGCTCGTCGCGCGCGTTGTGGAAGGACCGGGCGGCTCCGGCTCCGCGTCGATATCGGCGCAAGGTCTCGATCTACAGGGCGCGGCGAGTCAAAGGATCGAGTGGACGCAAAACAAGCCCGCGCGTGTCGATGTGCGCGCCAGCGTTCCCGAGCAAAAAGCCGGCGCGCAAAGCGTCAAGCTCGGCTTCAAGATCGAACGCGACGCCGATCACGCAAGAGACGCCGTCGAAATCGACCTGCCGCTCAAGCCCGACCGCGAACCCACGCGCCGCTACGAGGTCGTCGAGATCGCCGCCGGCGAGAGCAAGACGCTTCCCGCCGTGAGCGACGGTCTTCGTCCCGAGAGCTTTTCGCGCAAGATCGTGCTGGCCGGCGACCCCGCCGTCGTGAAGCTCGTCGCGGGACTGATCGCGCTGGTCGAATATCCCTACGGCTGCACCGAGCAACGTCTTTCGCTGGCGCGCTCGGGTCTCGCGCTCAAGGGCTTCTCGCCGATCCTCGCGGCGGCGGGGCTCGAAGGGCGCATTTCCGCCAATGTGAAGACGACCGCGCAGGCGGTCGAACAATCCATCGACGGCGATGGACTCGTCGCCTTCTGGCCGCGCGCGCCCGGCGACGTCTCGCTGACCGCCTGGTCTTACGCCTTTCTTGTCGAGGCCGAGAAAGCCGGTGAACCCGTCGACAAGACGCTGCTCGACAGGCTCGCCAATGTGCTCAAGAACTCGCTGCGCTCGGATTATCCGCGTCTGCTGCGCGGCGACGAATTGCGCGAGCGGGTCGAGGCGCTGAACGCGCTGGCCGAGGGCGGCAAGCTGGACGAATCCTANNGGCGGGCAGGCGGCCGATGGCGGCAGTCCGATCATCCCGCCGTCCGAATCGCGCGCGCTCGCCGAAATGACCCGCGCCGCATTTTTGGCCGCGCCCGGCGATCCGCGCGCGCCAGTGTTGCGCGAGGCTCTGCTGCGCCTTGGCGAGGGCGACGGCTGGGGAAGCACCGACGCCGACGCCGCCGCGATCCGCGCGCTGGCCGAAGGCTGGCGCCGGCCCGCGAACCCGATCGCGCTGACGCTGACCCAAGGAAGCGGCGCGCCGCAA
Source organism: Methylocystaceae bacterium (assembly GCA_003152255.1). Next base: position 3,913 of record PLZT01000454.1, read on the forward strand.
GCGCGAACGCTCGACGCCAATACGCCGGCGCTGAACCACGCCAGTTCCGAGAACACGCCGCTCGTCATCGCCAATGGCTCCAACGCGCCAGTCATCGCGCTGGCGGAGACGAGTTTCGAGCCCTCCGAGCCCGGAGCGAAGGCGCCCGCGCGCGCGCAAGGTTTCGCGCTGACGACGACGCTGCGGCGCGTCAATCCCGGCGACGCGCCGCCCTCGAAGCTGGAGCCCTCGGACGGCGGCGCCATCGAATTGAAGCAGGGCGACGTGATCGAGGAGACGGCGGAACTGGTCAATCCGCAGGATCGAACCCATGTCGCGATCTCGCTGCCGCTGCCGGCGGGGTTCGAGCCGTTGAATCCCAATATCGCCACCGCCCCGCGCGAGGCCCGGCCGTCGACCGCGCCGACGCTCGCGCCGAGCTGGACCTCGTACGGCGACGACCTTGTGTTCTATGCTTACGACTCGTTGCCCAAGGGCAATTACCGCTTCGCCTTCCGCGCCAAGGCGCAGACCGTCGGGGCGTTCACGCAGCCCTCCGGCGTCGTCGAGACCATGTATAAAAAGGGCGTTTCGGGCGCCAGCGCAGGCCAGCGCGTCGAGATCGCCAAATGAGACGGCGTCTCGCGCTCGCTTTCGCCGTCGTGCTTTGCGCGGCGATTGGCGGCGGAGTCTGGCTGGCGCGCGAAGCTTTTTCCCGCGCGGAGCTGATTTCGCCGCGCCCGACCGAGATCGTCTACGACCGTGAGGGCGTCTTTCTCACGCAGATCGCTCATGGCGAGAGCGCCGGTTACGGCTATTGGCCGCTGGAGAAAATGCCCGGGCGCTTCGTGGCGGCGACTCTCGCTCTGGAGGATCGGCGCTTTTATTCGCATGGCGGCGTCGATCTTTTGGCCATCGCCCGCGCGGCCTGGAACAACATCGCGCGGCGCGGCCGGCGCGAAGGCGCCTCGACCATCGCGATGCAGGTGGCGCGGATGCAGACTCCCGGCCCGCGCGGGCTCGGCCGCAAGATCATGGAGGCGGCGACCGCGGTCGCGTTGATCGCCCGCCACGGCCATGAGGCGGTTCTGGCGCAATATCTGCGCCTCGCGCCCTATGGCGCCGAGAGTCACGGCGTCGCCCACGCGGCGCGCTATTATTTCGACAAGCCGGTCGAGGATCTTTCCTGGGCCGAGACGGCGCTGCTGGCCGCCGTTCCGCAGGCGCCGGGCCGCATGAATCTCGCGCGCGAGAGTGGTCTCTCGCGCGCGTCGACGCGGGCCGCGCGCGCGCTCGACGAACTCACGCGCAAGGACGGGATTGATGCCGCGCAGGCGGCGCTGGCGAAGGCGCAACTCGCCGCGATGAAGCCGATCGCGCCGCCCCGCCGCCCGGAGACGCTGCATCTCGCGCTGCGCTATGAGCGGCTCGCGCGCGAAGGCAGGATCGCGGCCGCGTCCCCATACGATCCGCGCATACACGCCAGCATCGACCTTGGCGTCGAGGAGGAGGTCGCGCGATTGGCGCGGCGCTATCTCAACGGCTTTCGCGGCGCCGGCGCGCGGCAGGTCGCTGTCATGGTCGCCGAGCGTCATTCCAACACTATTGTCGCGGAGGTCGGCTCCGCGCGCTTTGGCGGCGCGGGCTCCGGCGCCTTCGACTTCACGCGGGTGACGCGTTCGCCGGGGTCCACGCTAAAGCCCTTCGTCTATGCGCTGGCCTTCGAGCGCGGCGCGCTTAAGGCGACCGACATTCTCGCCGATGTTCCCGAGGGCGCCTCGGGCGTCAACAACGCCGATGGGGCGTTTCTGGGGCCGATGTCGCCGCGTCAGGCGCTCGCCAATTCGCGCAACGTGCCGGCGGCCAATCTGTTGCGCCGCGTCGGGATCGAGGCGAACTTCCACTTCCTGCACGAACTCGGCCTGCACGATCTGGAGGCGCCGCCCGAATCCTTCGGCGTCTCGATGGCGATCGGCTCGTTGCCGACGAAGCTGGAGAATCTTATGCGCGCCTACGCCGCGCTCGCCGACGACGGCGTCCTCGGCGATCTCGTCTACGCGCGAGAGCAGCGACGCTCCGCCCCGCGCCGCGTGATGTCCATCGACACCGCGCGGCTCATCACCTCCTTCCTCTCCGATCCGCAGGCGCGGCTGCCGACCTTCCCGCGTTACGGGCCGCTCGAATATCCCTTCGCCGTCGCGGTGAAGACCGGCACCAGCCAGGGCTATCGCGACGCCTGGACGCTGGCCTATTCGACGAAATTCGTCGTTGGCATCTGGCTCGGGCGCGCCGACGCGGGAACGATGAAGGAGCTGGGCGGCGCCGCGTCGAGCGCCCGCCTCGCACACGCCATTCTGGTGAAGCTGCACGGCGCCAAGCCCGGCGACATGGACGCGGAAAGTTTTCCGCCGCCGCCGGAGCGCCGGGCGGTCGATCTGTGCCTTGGTCGAGACACGCGCGAAAACTGCTTCGAGACGATCCGCGAATGGGTGAAGCCTGGCGAAGCCGTACCCGTCGCCGCGCCCGCCCTTGCCACTTCGCGCGTCGCGCCCGAGGGCGACGCGCCCGCGGGGCCGGTGCTCGCCATAGCGGCGCCCGAACACAACACCCACATCTGGCGCAACCCCGACCAGCCCGCCGCGCTGAACCGACTGGCGCTCAAACTTGCTCAGGGAACGCCCGGCGCGCAAATCGTCTGGTATGTGGACGGCGAGCCTTTCGTCATCGCGGAGGCCGACCAAACCGTGTTCTGGCCGCTACAACCCGGCGCGCACAAGATTCAGGCGCGGCTCGCGCTGCGGCCGGGAGCCTCGCGCAGCGTGCGCGTGATGGTGGAGTAGGGGGAGCTTTCCTAAAACCGACCGGCGTCAGCTTGGTTCGAAAGCGCGGTAATTTGGCGCGAAGGCTCTACCCCCGCGAACCAGCCCCGCCGCTCGCCGCGCGCGGCTTGTGGTCTAGGATCGCCGCCGCCGGCGACGCCGGTTCGACCGCCGCGATAAAGCCGCCGCCGAGCACGCGCGCCTCTTCGCCATCGTCGTAGAACACGCAGGCCTGGCCCGGCGACACGCCATATTCGCCGGCGGCGAATAGCACCGCCGCCTGGCGTTCGCCGCAGGCGATCAGCCGCGCCGGCACGGGCGGCCGCGTCGAGCGCACGCGGACGAAAATGTCGCGGCCGCTCGCCGGCAATTGCGAGAAGGCGCCGTCGCCGATCCAGTTCACGTCGCGCAGCGACACGGCGCGGGTCTCCAGCGCCTCGCGTGGGCCGACGACCACTCGCGCCTTGGCGGCGTCGATGCGCACGACGAACAGCGGTTCGCTGGCGTGCCCCGCCTGGCCCGCGCCGAGCCCGAGGCCGCGCCTTTGGCCCACGGTGTAGTGAATGACGCCGGCGTGACGCCCCAGCACGTGGCCGTCGATGTGCACGATGTCGCCGGGAACAACCGCGCCGGGCGCGAGGCGCTCGACGACATCGGAGTAATGGCCGGAGGGGACGAAGCAAATGTCCTGGCTGTCAGGCTTGTCGGCGATCTCCAGCCCGTAGCGGCGGGCGAGTTCGCGCACCTCGCTCTTGGGGTATTCGCCGAGCGGAAAGCGCAGCATGCGCAATTGTTCCCGCGTCGTGGCGAACAGAAAATAGCTCTGGTCGCGCGCCGCGTCGCGGGCGCGAAACAGCGCG
>PLZT01000392.1 GCA_003152255.1 Methylocystaceae bacterium
AGCCCTTTCGCCGCGCTGCGGCAGGGGGGACGAAAGTCCTCCCAAGGCGACGGTCCCTAGGGGCGGGTTCCCGTTTCGCGACAAATGCTCTTGCGCTGGCGACTGGCAAATGGCAAGTCACGCCCCATAAAGACGACGTAAAGGCCAGGGGCGCCCCATGCCGCGCGGCTGGAGCGGCGCTAAGTCTGGCCACAAGATCGCGACGACGCTCGACCATCAAGCCCTGGCGCGGCGGGAGAGAGTTAAACGCGGAGCCGTGGCGGCATTCGGGAGTTTGAGACGACGATGGCCCCACCGGTTCGGATCGCGCTCGACGCGATGGGCGGCGATTTTGGTCCCGCCGCCACCATCGCCGGAGCGGCTCTGGCGCTCCAACGTCGTCCCGACACGTTTTTCCTGTTGTTTGGCGATGGGACGGCGATTTCGGCCGAGTTGGCCGCTTTTCCCGCGCTCGCGGAGCGTTCGGAGGTGCGGCACGCCGCCGTGTCGATCCGCATGGACGAGAAGCCTAGTGTCGCGCTGCGCCAGGGACGCCGCGTTTCCTCGATGTGGATGGCCATAGAGGCGGTCAAGAAGGGCGAGGCGGACGCGGCGGTTTCGGCCGGCAACACCGGCGCGCTGATGGCGATGGCGAAAATCTGTCTGCGCACCCTTCCCGGCATTGACCGACCGGCCCTGGCCGCGCTTTGGCCGACGCAACGCGGCCAGTCGGTCGTGCTCGACCTCGGCGCTTCGGTCGGGGCGGACGCTCGGCATCTCGTCGATCTCGCGATCATGGGTTCGGCGATGGCGCGCATCATTTTGCACGTCGAGCGGCCGACGGTCGGGCTGCTCAATGTCGGCACCGAGGAAATCAAGGGCGTCGAGGAGGTCAAGGCCGCCTCGAAGCTATTGAAGGACGCGCGACTGCCCAATCTCGACTATCAGGGCTTCGTCGAGGGCGACAGTATTGGCCAGGGCGTGGTCGATGTTGTCGTCACCGAGGGATTCGCCGGCAATATCGCGCTCAAAACCGCCGAAGGCACGGCGACGCAAATCAAGAATCTGTTGCGCGACGCGATGAGCCGCTCGCTACTGACCAAGCTCGGCGCGCTGCTCGCGCGCGGCGCCTTCGAGGAGATGCGCGCCAAGCTGGACACGCGCAACGTCAACGGCGGGGTTTTTCTCGGCCTCAACGGCGTCGTTATCAAGAGCCACGGCGGGATGGACGCGATCGGCTTCGCCCGCGCCGTCGAAATCGGCTATGAGATGGTGCGCAACGAACTGCTCGCGAAAATCCGCGACACGGCGACCATCGCCCATGAACATGACAACGAACATGACAACGCGGCTTCGCTGGAAGAGACGAGCGACAGCTCCGCGCTCTCTTCGCCGCCTTCGGCAGGAATATGATCCGTGACAGATAAATTTAGCGTGACACGTTCCGTGGTGCGGGGCGTCGGCGCCTATTTGCCCGAGCGCGTGCTCACCAACGACGAACTCTCCAAGATGGTCGACACCAGCGACGAATGGATCGTCCAACGCACCGGCATCAAGGAGCGACACATCGCCGCGGCGGGCGAGACGACTTCCATGTTGGGCGAGAAAGCGGCTCGCGCCGCGCTGGCGAATGCCGCGCTCACTCCCGCCGACATCGATCTCGTCATCGTCGCGACCTCGACGCCTGATTACACCTTTCCCTCCACCGCCACGCAGATACAGGCGATGCTCGGGATGACGCATGGCGTCGCCTTCGATTTGCAGGCGGTCTGCTCGGGTTTCATCTTCGCGCTGACGACGGCGGACAAATTTTTGCGCAGCGGTTCGCATAAGCGCGCCTTGGTGATCGGCGCCGAGACGTTTTCGCGCATCATCGATTGGACCGACCGTTCGACTTGCGTGTTGTTCGGCGACGGCGCCGGCGCCGTCGTGCTGGAGGCGTCGCAAGGCGCCGGCGACAACGCCGATCGCGGCGTGCTGACGACGCATTTGCGCTCGGACGGGCGCCATCGCTCCAAGCTGCGCGTCGACGGCGGCCCATCGGCGACCCAAACGGTCGGCCATCTGCGCATGGAGGGCAAGGAAGTGTTTCGCTTCGCGGTCGGCATGGTCACCGACGTCGTGAAGGACGCCTTCGCCGCGACGGGTTTGACCGCGGAGGATCTCGACTGGTTCGTGCCGCATCAAGCCAATCGGCGCATCATCGACATGTCCGCCGCCAAGCTTGGAATAGCGCCCGAAAAAGTGGTCATCACCGTGCAAGGCCATGGCAACACGTCGGCTGCTTCCATTCCGCTGGCGCTCGCGGCGGCGGCCGCGGACGGCCGCATCAAGCAAAACGATCTCGTAATGCTCGAGGCCGTGGGCGGCGGTTTCACTTGGGGCGCCGCGCTTCTGCGATGGTAAGTATATGCGATTAAACATCTTTTTTGAAAAGCGCCGCTATTCTTAACAATTAACGACAAGTTACGAACTAGACTTGATTTTTATGTTCTTTTCTGGAACATTCCGGCGTGTAGCCGATTTCAAGCCTGTGCTTCAAAAATCCTTCGGCGCTCGTCGTTTTCCCTGTTGCTAGCGAGAAGCGTCGACGTCTTTTCCGGAAATGCCTAGTGGGCGCGCCTGTCGCCCTAAGCTTTTCTGGTCAAAGATGCGAGGGACTAAAAATCTCAGGGAAGAAGATTGGGAGCATAAGCGCCGCTCGGCGCAAAGATGATGGGGAGATATGACGTTGGGCGCGCAAACAATCACTCGCGCGGATCTGGCCAAGGCGGTCCAAGGCGCCGTTGGGTTGCCCCTCACGCAGGCCGCCATTGCGGTCGAAATGGTCTTGAACGAAATCTTTGACTGTGTCGTCACTCAGGAGGACGTGAAACTATCGTCTTTTGGCACCTTTAGCGTGCGCGAAAAGCGCGAGCGTATCGGCCGAAACCCCAAGACTGGCGAGGGCGCGAGAGTCTCGGCGCGTCTCGTGGTGTCCTTCAAACCTTCCAATGTCTTGCGCGAGCGGGTCGACGGAGGGTGAGGCGCCCCCGCGGCTTTCAGCGCGACGGGATCGACTCGAGAAACGCGGCGAGATTTTCGGCGACAAAATCGACGTGCGGCTCCGCGCCATGGGAGAGTTCCCATGCCTCCCGCTCGCGCTCCTCACCTTTGGGCGGCGTCACGAGCACGGTGGTCATGCCGCGCAGATGCGGGACGACCAAATTTCGCGCGATGTCCTCGAACAGAGCCGCCCGTCGCGGCTCCACCGCGTGCTTGTCGAAAAAGCGCGCATAGGCGCCTTCGTCCGGCTTGGCGATAAAGTCGGCGGCGATGATGTCGAACACATCTTCGAATAAATGATCAATCCCGAGTTGCCGGGCGGTCTTCAGCGCATGGTCGCGCGAACCATTGGTGAGGATCAGCTTGCGCCCCGGCAACGCCGCGATCGCCGCGGCGAGCGTATGGTCGGGGGCCAGCGACGAACGGTCGATGTCGTGCACATAGCTCAGATAGACTTCCGCGTCGACGCCGTGTTCGGTCATCAGCCCGCGCAGCGTCGTGCCGTAGCGCAGATAATAATGCTTTTGCAGCGCGCGTAGCGACAGGCTGTCGAGCCCGAATAGACGGATCATGAACAGCGTTATGCGGTCGTCGATCTCTGGCCAAAGATCGCTTGACGCGGGATAAAGCGTATTGTCGAGATCGAAAACGAAAGTGTCTATCGAAGCGAAGGACGCCGCGACGCGCCTGGCCTCGACGTTGGCGGCGGATTCAATGTCTGGGGAACGAGGCATCGGCTTCGCGCCTTCGGGGGTCATCTCGTTATCAGCGTGCCGGCGCCGTGGTCGGTCAGGAGTTCGATCAGCACCGCGTGGGGCAGCTTGCCGTCGAGAATGACGACGCCCTCCACGCCGCGCTCGATCGCATACATGCAGGTTTCCACCTTCGGGATCATTCCGCCGGTGATCGTGCCGTCGGCGATAAGGCCGGGAATGTCGGCGACCCTCAATTCCTCGATGAGTTTCTTTTCCTTATCGAGCACGCCGGGCACGTCGGTGAGAAACAGCAGTCGCTTGGCGCCCAGGGCGCCGGCGATGGCGCCGGCGAAAGTGTCGGCGTTGATGTTGTACGTGTCGCCGCCCGGCCCTTGGGCGATCGGGGCCAGCACCGGGATCAGTTCGCGCCCCAGCACCTGATCGAGCACCGTCGTGTCGACCTTGGTCACCTCTCCGACGAAGCCGAGATCGATCTGGTCGCCGGCGCTGGTGGCGGGACGCGCGATCTTGGCCGCGGTGACCATGCGTCCGTCCTTGCCGCACAGGCCGATGGCGCGGCCGCCTTCGGCGTTGATAAAGCCGACGATCTGCTTGTTGATCGAGCCGGCGAGCACCATTTCGACGATGTCCATGGTGGCTCTGTCGGTCACGCGCAGGCCGTCCGAAAACTGCGAGGCTATGCCGAGTTTTTTCAGCATGGCGCCGATCTGCGGACCGCCGCCGTGCACNNTCGTAGCGCAGCATATGCGGCAGCGCCTGCATCAGGATTTTAGCTTGCTGCAGGGCGCCGTCCTGGCTGGTGTCGGTCATGTCGCGGTTCCGAAGCTTGAGGGCTTGCGCCGCAGTTAGACCGGGGCGCGGCGGAATTTCAAGCGTTTCGTTCGTAAAGCAGCTGGGCTATGGCGGCGCGCAACTCCGCTATGCCTTCGCCCGTGTGCGACGACGTGAAGACGATGCGCGGATAGGCGGCCGGGCGCTTGGCCAGCGCCGCCTGCGTCGCCTCCACCACCTGCGCGCGCTCCGAGACTTTCAGTTCGTCGTGCTTGGTCAGCACGATCTGATAGGACACGGCGCTGCGGTCGAGCAGGTCGAACATCTCCTCGTCGAGATCCTTGACGCCGCGCCGCCCGTCGATCAACACGAAAACCCGCGCGAGCGTCGCCCGCCCGCGCAAATAGTCGCGGATCAATGACGACCAGGCGGAGACTTTCGCCCTCCCAACCGCCGCGTAGCCATAGCCCGGCATGTCGATGAGACGCAGGCGCGCCAGATCGGGCGAGGCTCCGCCGAGCGCGAAGAAATTGAGTTGCTGCGTGCGCCCCGCCGTGTTCGAGACGCGGGCCAGCGTCTTGCGATTGGTGAGGGCGTTGAGAAGAGAGGACTTCCCGACGTTGGAGCGTCCGGCGAAGGCGATTTCCGGCGGCCCGAGCGGCGGCAGGTCGTCCGGCTTGGCGTTCGCGAATATAAATTCGCAGGGGCCCGCGAACAGCAGGCGTCCCTCTTCGGTGAAATCGCGTTCAACGGGATCGGTCACGGGTAATCCAACGCCGCCTAAAGTGAGCGGCAAAAGAGAAGCGGCGCGTGATCTTTATCACGCGCCGCTGTAACTCAGGCCAACCCGAACGTCCTGCGCAGATTGTCCCACAATTCGAACTTTATGCCGGCGCGCTTCATGATGATCCATTGCTGGAGTATCGACAGCGAATTGTTCCAGGTCCAGTAGATGACCAATCCCGAGGCGAAGCCGCCCATGGTGAAGGTGAACATCACCGGCATCCAACTGAACATAGTCTTCTGAATTTCATCGGTCGGCTCCGGGTTCATCTTCATCTGAAGCCACATCGTCACGCCCATCAGCAACGGCCAAACCCCGAGCGCGAGGTAAGGGCCAAAGAACGCCACATGGGTGGGATCGTAGGGAAGCAAGCCGAAGAGGTTGAAGACATTGGTCGGATCAGGCGCCGAAAGGTCCCTGATCCAGCCGAAGAACGGGGCCTGCCGCATTTCGATGGTGACGACCAAAACCTTGTAGAGCGAGAAGAACACGGGGATTTGAAGCAGCATCGGAATGCAACCGCCGAGCGGGCTGATCTTCTCGCGCTTGTAGAGCTCCATTTGCTCCATGTTGAACTTGTGCTTGTCGTCCGCGTATTGCTCCTTGAGCGCTTTGATCTTGGGCTGGATCGAGCGCATCTTGGCGATTGACTGGTAGCTGCGGTTGGCGATCGGGAGGAAGGCGAGCTTCACCAGCACCGTCACCGCCAACACGCCAAGACCGAAGTTGCCCAATATTCTGGACAGGAATTCGATGGCCCGGAACATCGGCCGCGTGATGAAATAGAACCAGCCCCAATCGATCAGCAGATCAAAGCGCTTCAGGCCGGGATCCACCTTATAGTGGTCGAGGATGTCGACCTTCTTGGCGCCGGTGAATACATGGACGAGGGTGGCGGCGGATTTGCCGGGCTCGATCGTCTTCGGTTCGCTGACCGTTTCGGCTTCATAGGTCTTCACCGCGCCGCCGACCGACGAATAGCGTGCTTCCAGCGGCGCCGTCTGATCGGGCGCCACGACGGCGCCCCAATATTTGTCGGTGAAGCCAACCCAGCCGCCGAGGCCTTTGAAGGTCTTGACGCCGTGCGGCTCCTTTTCGATCTTGTCGTAATTGACTTCCTGAGCCCCATCTTCGCCGATAACGCCGATGAAGCCTTCGTGCAGCGCGGCATAGCCCGAACCCTTGGGGTGGCCGACGCGCGTCACCCGCGCGTAAGTGAAGATCGAAACCGGCTTTTCGCTGGTGTTCTCCACGCTCTCTTCGACGGTGAAGAGGTAGTCGTCGTCCACGGAAATTTGGCGCTTGAAGCGCAGGCCCTGGCCGTTGTCCCACGACAATGTAACCGGATGCATCGCCGTCAGGCTGTCGCTGTCGGGCGTCCACAAGGTTTCGGTGGTCGGCAGCAGCGGCGGCTGTTCGATCGCGGCGGTCAAATAGCCGAGGTCCGCGAAATAGGGGTCCGGCCCGTCTTCGGGCGACATCAGGACGATGATCGGGCTGCTTTTATCCACCGTCTCACGGTAGTTTTTCAGCGAAATATCGTCGATGCGCCCGCCTTTCAGCGCGATCGACCCCGTGACCGAGCGGGTGTCGATGGAGATGCGAGGGCTGTCGGCCAACGCCGCCGCGCGGGTTCGAACGAGGGCCGGCTTCGCCGCTTCGACCGCTCTTTCCGGCGCGCCGAGTTTGGGAATCTTGCTCTCGCGCTGCTGTTCGACCACCTGCGCGCGCTGCTTGTCCATCTGCGGGAAAGCATAGAAATGATCCCAAATACCAATGAACGCCAAGGACAGCGCGGCGGCGAGGAGCAGGTTCTTGGTGTGTTGGGTCATGGCGCGAGGGGCCTGTTCCTTGGGTTCTTCGGGCGAGAGGCGACGGAGACGCGGCTTAGCCGCGCGAGCCCTTCGGCCAATTGAGTCGTCAGTTCGGCGAACGGCGCGGTTAGCGCCGGCTTTCGGGCGACAATCACGTAGTCGCGTCCGGGACAGGCGGCAAGGGCGCCGCTTGCGCGTAGCGCCTCCTTCAGCCTGCGCCGGATTCTGTTGCGGCCGACCGCGCCCGCGACCTTCTTGGTGACCGTCACGCCGAATCGCGGCGCGCCGGCCGGATCATCCTCGCGAATGGCCATCTGCAGCTTGAACGAGCCAGCCTGGCGCGACAGACCGCTCGCCGCGGCGCGCAAAAACTCTCTCCGCCGCCGCAATCTTCGCGGCGCGGTGGCTTTTGGCGGCGGGGCGCTGGGGACGTCCGTCATCATCTGGTCCGTCCGCCCGGTGTGGAAAAGGCTTGCGGTCCAAGCTTAGGCGGAAAGGCGCTTACGGCCGCGGGCGCGCCGCGCCGCGATGACCTTGCGCCCGCCGACGGTCGCGATACGGGCGCGAAACCCGTGGCGACGCTTGCGCACGATCTTGCTGGGTTGATATGTTCTCTTCACCGCTGCTCTCCACTCGCAACCAGAACGAAATATTTGTTTTCGTTCGTGTTTTCTCAAGTTTAAGGGAACCCAAGGCCCCCCGTTCCGGCTCGCCATCATTGGCGCGCCCGCGCCAAACCAAATTCTCCGCCTCATGTCCGGTTCGCGCGACAAACTCTATGCCGGAACACCCTGGAACTTTGGCTGGAGGCTTCGAGCGCGGCGAATCACAAGCTGGGCGCCCGCGCTCAAAGACACGGACGCCGCCCCTCGCGAGGCGACGCCGCAGCGGGCATATAGGGGAAACGGTTACGCCAAGTCAATCGCGCGAGGTCGATCGCGCGGAGCGCTTACGCGCGTTTTCGCGCCGCGACGGACGGGATTCACGCGGCGGGCGTCCCGCGTTATACATACAAGGGGTGGTGATTCGGTCGCGAGACGGATCGATGCGACGCCGGAACGCTCCGACCGAGACTGTTAACAGCCCGAGTAGGGTGTGGCGCGAAAGGTTCCATCCGCGGAGGGGACGGCGCATCTTCTTCTTAAGAGTTCCGAGGGCGGGCGTGAGATGGTGAGGGTTTCTTAACCATTGCCGATTAACGTTAAGTGAATAGCTGAGGCGAGGCGCTTGACCCGATATTTCGGCGAAGCGCCGTCGTAATGCGACGACAGGCTGGTTTTATAGAGACTCCGACGGGGCTGGGTGGGGAACCAACATGCGCGTTCTATTAATCGAAGATGACAGCGCGACGGCTCAGAGCATTGAGCTCATGCTTAAGTCCGAGAACTTCAATGTCTATACGACCGATCTCGGCGAGGAAGGCATAGATCTCGGCAAACTCTACGACTACGACATTATCCTGCTCGATCTGAATCTCCCGGACATGTCGGGCTATGAGGTGCTGCGGACGCTTCGCATCGCCAAGGTCAAGACTCCGATTCTCATTCTCTCGGGGCTTGCGGGGATCGAGGACAAGGTCAAGGGGCTGGGCTTCGGGGCGGACGACTATCTCACCAAACCTTTCCACAAGGACGAACTCGTCGCCCGAATCCACGCGATCGTGCGCCGTTCGAAGGGCCACGCGCAATCAGTCATCACGACCGGAGATCTCATCGTCAATCTCGACCAGAAGACTGTCGAGGTGAGCGGCGCGCGCGTGCATCTGACGGGCAAGGAATATCAGATGCTCGAACTGCTCTCGCTGCGCAAGGGCACGACGCTGACCAAGGAAATGTTCCTTAATCATCTCTATGGCGGCATGGACGAGCCCGAGCTCAAGATTATCGACGTATTTATCTGTAAGCTGCGGAAAAAGCTCGCCAACGCCAGCGATGGCCGCAACTATATCGAAACCGTCTGGGGGCGCGGCTATGTGCTGCGCGAACCGAGCGAGGCTGACGAACGCATCACCGCCTGAAGTCGGCTCCGGCGGAGTCAAAGAGCGCCTTCATGTTCGCTGAAGTCGAACATGAAGGCGCTTTTTTGCGTTTGAAGCGAGTTAGATCGCCTTCCGTCGCTTCCTTGGGCGTCCGCCGACCCTTTTGGACGTCGAGGCGGCGCCTTGATCGTTCAATTCGCCTCGCGACAGGGCTAACCGGTAGCGCTCCAGCATTCGCGCGAAACTCGCTCGCAAAGATGTTTCGATTTCCGGACGCTGCTCCATCCGTCCAAGCGTCAAGGCGGCGGCTTCGATGGTCGAGAGCCCTTCGCGGCGCGGCTCGCGACGCAGTTGCCCGTATAGCGAGGAGCACCGCGGGTTCAACACCAGGCGTTTGGCCTTCAGCACCCAGGCGTTTCGCCACCAGAGCGTCTTCGCCTGCGCCCAAGTGCCGTCGAAAATCACGACGCCCTTGATCCCGGCCAGCGCGCGATCCTGATCGGGGAGCGCGACGCCTTTCTTGTCGAGGACCACAAGCTCTCGGTCTTTCGGCAATTCGCTGCTTTTCGTCGAACCGAGATGCAGTATCGCCCATTGGGAAGGATCGGCTGGCCGACCAAGCGCCTTGGCGAGACTTGGCCATGACAGCCCGATCTTGAACACCGAATTGGCCAGATGCAGCGTGGCGAGCCGGGCTGTTCCGAGCAGCCTGTCCTGTTCCTGCGGATGCTGCAATATGAGCAGGCCAACCTTGTTGTCTATCGGAGCGACGCCATCGCAGACGCAGAGCGCGGCGGGCTTCATGCAAAGGGCGCAATCCGCCGCCTCCGCGAGCAGGGGCGTGGCGTCGGGCTCGCCTGGGTTGGCGGGGGCGGGTTCAACCGGATGTTGTGGGCGCATGGTCCTTCATACACCGGCGCCGCGAAATGCACGAGCGACGCGTGAGAGGCCGGACCGCCAAGGACTTCGCGTCGCCGGCCGCTTCGCCCGGGTTCCACGCCGCGCGACATTCATAACGATCGCGCGGCGCGAAGAAGCCGGATCGTCAACGATGAGGATTTGTGTGCGTGCCCTCGTAGATGCTGGAATGAGACAGCTCTTTCGCCGTAAGACCGCCGCTCTTATCCACGTCGAGGCGGTCGAACTCAGCCCCCATGAATTGCATGAATTCTTCTTTCGAGACAACGCCGTTCTTATCCTGGTCCATCAAGCGAATCAGGTTCTCAACGTCCCTCGCTCCCGCCGACCAGGTGCGCTTGCTAACGGCGAAAGCCGACGTCGACCCAATCACAGCGGCCACTAGTCCAGCGATCATCGCGATTTTCGAAAACTTCGACATGGTCCTCTCCTCCGAATGCCATTCTCATTTGTAGTAGAGCGGAACGGCCAAGGCTCACCGACTTTATCCGCCACTTTCTATGTAGTTAGCGAGAACGAATCTATCAGTGGCGCGGCCGCGGCGGCGAGCCCAAAAAACAAGCAGACGGTTCGGACTCCCGCGCCATGGAGAGAGTTGGCGGTTTTACGAGATGAAGCAAGGCGGCTGGAAATCGAATATTCACCTCTCGCGTCGCGGCGGTTGGATTAAAGCTGTATCCGCGCTTGACGCAAGCGGCCGGCGTTCTTAATTTCCGAGCTCACGCCGAAAGGAACGACCGACATGACCACCCATAAAGTCACCGACGCCAGCTTCGACACGGATGTGCTCAAAGCCACGGAGCCGGTGGTTGTCGATTTCTGGGCCGAATGGTGCGGGCCTTGTCGTCTGATCGCCCCGGCGCTGGAGGAAATCGCCGCCGAACTTGGCGACAAGGTGAAGGTGACCAAAGTCAACGTCGATGAATGCCCCAATGTCGCGGGCAAACTGGGCATCCGGTCGATCCCCACGCTGATCATCTTCAAGGATGGCAAGGCCGTCGCGCAAAAGGTCGGCGCCGCCCCCAAGGGCGAGTTGCTGCGTTGGATCTCCGGCGCCATTTGAAGCGCTCGACGGGCGCGTCGAGCCCGCTTTAAGATCCGGGGCGGCTTATCGCCACGAAGGCGCGGGATACCTTACAGCTTCCGCAGCGCCACTTCCGCGATATGGTGATCCGCGCCCTTGGTCAGGATCAGGCTGGCGCGCGGGCGTGTCGGAGCGATGTTCTGGCGCAGGTTCTGGAGGTTGATGCGCTGCCAGATGTCCTTGGCGACGCGCCTCGTCTCCGCCTCGCTCAGGTCCGCGTAAATGCGGAAATAGGCGCGCGGATCGCGAAACGAGGTCAGCCGCAATCGCTGGAAGCGGTCGATATACCATTGTTCCAGCACGGCCTCGTCGGCGTGCAAATAGACCGAGAAGTCGAAGAAATCCGAAACGAAGGGCACTTCCCGCCCGTCGCGCGGCGGGCGCGGCGCGAGCAGCACGTTGACGCCTTCGACGATCAAAATATCGGGGCGGTCGACAACGAGCTTCTCGCCCTCGACCACGTCATAAGTCAAATGCGAATAGACCGGCGCCTCGACATTGCCGCGCCCAGCTTTCACGTCCGATAGAAAGCGCAGAAGCGCTTTGTTGTCGTAACTTTCGGGAAAGCCCTTCTTGTCCATCAGCCCTTCGCGCTCGAGCACCTTATTGGGCAGCAAAAAGCCGTCGGTGGTGACGAGTTCGACCTTCGGCGTATTGGCCCAGCGCGACAGCAGCGCCTTCAATATGCGGGCGGTGGTCGATTTGCCGACGGCGACCGAGCCGGCGACGCCGATGATATAGGGCACCTTGCCATCCTCGGCCCCGAGGAAGCGTTGCGTCGCCTTGAACAACCCCTGCGTCGCCGCGACATAGAGCGCGAGGAGGCGCGACAGCGGCAAATAGATTTCGATTACTTCCTCGAGCGAAATCGGATCGTCGAGCGATTTTAGCCGCGCAAGGTCCTCGAGCGTCAAGGTCAGCGGCGTATCGGCGCGCAGGCTCGCCCATTCCGCGCGTGTGAAGTGTCGGTACGGCGAAGCGATTCCCCCTTCGTCCGACTTTCGCGGGACCGCCTTTTCCCTTGGATTCATCGCGGATCACCGCGCGAGGCTTTTTCCTGAAGTCCCGACTGGCTGGTGCGGCGTTGCAATTCGCTCAACACGTCGGAGAGCGCGATCTCGCGCGCCTCCAGCAGCACAAGGAGATGATAGAGCACGTCGGCGACTTCGCCCGTCAGCGCGGACTTGTCGTCCCCCAGCGCGGCGATGACCGTTTCAACGGCCTCCTCGCCGAATTTCTTAGCGATGCGCGGAACGCCGGCCTCGAACAGACTCTTGGTGTAGGATTTTTCAGTCGCGGCGCCGCGTCGCGCGTGAATGATCTCGGCGAGGTCATCGAGCGAAAAGCTCATGCCGCCTCCAGCCCGTCGAGACGCATGGGAATGCCCGCCCGCGCCATATGGAGCTTGGCCTGCTGGATCGAATATTCGCCAAAATGAAAGATCGACGCCGCGAGCACCGCGCTGGCGTGTCCCTCCCGAATGCCGGCGACCAAATGATCGAGTTCGCCGACGCCGCCCGAGGCGATGACCGGGACGCCCACGGCGTCGGCGACGCCGCGCGTGAGTTCAATATCGAAACCGCATTTGGCGCCGTCGCGGTCCATCGAGGTGAGCAGGATCTCGCCCGCGCCGAGAGCGGCGACTTCGCGCGCGTAATCCACGGCGTTAATGCCCGTCGCGCGGCGTCCGCCGTGGGTGAAAATCTCCCAGCGGCTTTCTCCGACCCGCTTCGCGTCTATCGCCACGACGATGCATTGCGCGCCAAATTTCTCCGCCGCCTCGCGCACGAAGTCGCGGTTCGCGACGGCGGCGGAGTTGATCGAAACCTTATCGGCGCCGGCGAGCAAGAGATTGCGGATATCGTCTAGCGTCCGCACGCCCCCGCCGACCGTCAGCGGCATGAAACAGGCTTCCGCCGTGCGCCGCACGACATCGAGCAGCGTGCCGCGATTCTCAAAGCTCGCGGTGATGTCGAGAAAGCACAGCTCGTCGGCGCCGGCGGCGTCATAGGCGATGGCGCACTGCACGGGATCGCCGGCGTCGCGCAGATCGACGAAGTTGACGCCCTTGACGACGCGCCCGTCCTTTACGTCGAGGCAGGGGATGAGGCGGGATTTGAGCATCAGGCGCTCGCCCGGCTTGATCGACCCGCCCCGCGAATAAGCGCCAGCGCCTGCGCCGGATCGAGCCTACCATCATAGAGCGCGCGCCCGGTGATGGCGCCGGCGAGTCTCGCGCAGTCGGGCCGCGTCAGCCGCTCCACGTCCTCCAGCGAGGCGAGACCGCCCGAGGCGATCACCGGGATCGTCAACGCGTCGGCCAACGCCAGCGTCGCCTCCATGTTTAGGCCTTTCAGAATGCCGTCGCGCGCGATGTCGGTATAGACGATGGCGGCGACGCCCGCGTTCTCGAAGCTGCGGCCAAGATCGAGCGCCGACATGCGCGTCGTGCGCGCCCAGCCTTCGACCGCGACCATGCCGTCCTTGGCGTCTATGCCGACGGCGATGCGCCCGGGATAAAGCCGCGCGGCCTCGCGCACCAGAGCGGGGTCTTTCACCGCGGCGGTGCCGATGATCACGCGCGCCACGCCCTTTTCCAGCCAGCGGGCGATGGTGCGCATTTCGCGAATGCCGCCGCCGAGCTGCACGGGAACCTTAAGCGCCGCGAGGATCGCCTCGACCGCGCTGGCGTTGCGAGGAGCTCCGGCGAAGGCGCCGTCGAGATCGACGACATGCAGATATTCGAACCCCTGTCGTTCGAAGGCGCGCGCCTGTTCGGCGGGGTCGTCGTTAAACACGGTGGCGCGGGTCATGTCGCCTTGGGCGAGCCGCACGCACTGGCCTTCCTTGAGATCAATCGCGGGAAACAGAATCACGGACGCCACCTCAGAAAATTGGCGATGAGAGCCAGACCGAGCCTTTGGCTCTTTTCGGGATGAAACTGCACGCCGACGAGATTTTCCCGCGCCACGGCGGCGGTGAGCGGCGCGCCATAATCGGCGGTGGCCACCAGTTCTTCGTGCGAGCGCGGCGTGAGCTGATAGGAGTGCACGAAGTAGGCGTGCAGCCCTTCCTCTCCCGTTTTGATGCCGGCGAACAGAGGGTGCGGGCGCGCGAGGTTCAGGGTGTTCCATCCCATATGCGGGATTTTGAACGAAGGATCGGCGGGTTCGATCGCCTCGACGTCTCCGGCGATCCAGTCCAGCCCGCGGGTTTCCCCATGTTCGAGGCCTCGCGTCGCCATCAACTGCATGCCGACGCAAATGCCGAGAAACGGCCGGCCGTTGTCGATCACGGCCTCGATCAACGCCGCGTCCATGCCGGAAATGGCCGCGAGCCCCAGGCGGCAATCCGCGAAGGCTCCAACCCCCGGCAAAACGACGCGTTCGGCGCGCCGCACGACGTCGGGATCGTCGGTCACGAGAATGTCGCTGCGGACATCGCCCGACTCGCGCGCCGCGCGTTCGAAGGCTTTCACGGCGGAGTGGAGATTGCCGGAGCCGTAATCGATAATGGCTGTGGTCAAACGCGAGGCTCCTCGCTGGCGCCAACGGGTGGCGGCGGGGGCGGGGGTGGGGGCGGTGGGGCGACGGCGTTGGTCCCGCGCCAGTTATGGAAAAATATGTCTTCCGCCTCGTCGGCGGTCTCGCCGATGACGACGCCGCTTTCGTTGTAATGCCGCCGCGCCAGGCTCCAGGCGACCAGACGCGAGCCTTCGAAGCCGAGCAGGAGGGCCAGCGCGGCGTTCACCAGCGACAGCGTCTCCGAGGAAGCGCCAAGTTTCACGCCGGCGAAGACGATCGAGACCAGCAGCGCGGTCCAGGCGATCGCGGGGATCCAGGCGCGGTTCCACGCAAGCCAGAAAGGACCCAGCAGCACGGCCGGGACCGAAAAGCCGTCTCGCAGCAAAACGATTTTTTCAGCCGACGGCGCTTCGCCCGCGCGGGCCGCGGGAATGTGCACGGTAAAAATGGCCATGGACTTGTTCCCTCAGCTGGTCAGCGTGCCCTTGGTCGAAGGCACCTGGTTTTGCGCGCGCGGGTTGATCGCCACGGCCTTGCCGAAGGCGCGCGCGAAACCTTTGAACGCGCTTTCGGCGATATGGTGACTGTTGACGCCGCGTAGAGTCTCGATGTGCAGCCCGATGCGCGCATGCACCGCGACGGCCTGGAAAAATTCGCGAATCAGCTCGGTGTCGAAATCGCCGATTTTTTGCGCCGGAAATTTGACCTCGTAAACGAGAAAGGGCCGACCGGAAACGTCGACGACGACGCGGGTCAACGCCTCGTCGAGCGGCACATGCGCGTCGCCGTAGCGGGTGATGCCCTTGCGGTCCCCGAGCGCCCGGTCCACCGCCTGGCCGAAGGCGATGCCGACGTCCTCGACCGTGTGATGNNTGGTCGAGCATGTGGTCGAAAAAGCCGACGCCCGTCGAAATATGCGCGTTTCCGGCGCCGTCGAGGTCGACGGCGACCGAAACCCGCGTCTCGGATGTGTTGCGCTCGATTTTGCCGCTGCGCATGGGATCTCATGGCTTTCGAAACGGAAGTGGCCCCGCGTCCGCAGGTTGAAGCGGGCAGCTTGTAGCAATTTCATTGCCGATTTGCCACCCGCCTCGCGAATGGGCAAAAAATCAAAGATTATTGATTTAAGTCATGGGGCGGAATCGAGGTTCGCCGCCGCCGTCGTCCCGAAATCGCGGCGCGCTTGCCATGAAAGCAGGCCAGCTTGGCTGTCCGAGAATTCCTCTCAGCCGATGAACCCGCGCTGAATCAGCATTTTTTCATCTTTTCGAGACGCTGACGAAGCCGCGTCAGCGCGATGTTCAATTGGTCGCCTTCATTCCCCGCCGCGGCGTTCGCGACCACCGGCGGCTGGTCGCCGGACTCTTGGCCGCCAAGGTCAAAGGCTTCGAGTGGAGAAAGCTTGTTCGATGCGTCGGACTCCGGGGCAGCCGGTTCGGGCGTCGGCGCCGAGCGCGGCGCGGGTTTCCGCGTCGGCTTCTCGAACTCGACGCCCACTTCCTGTCCAGATCTCCACATTACCCTGGCGTGGCGCTTGGAAGTCGCCATGCACATGACGAATGTGTCCGGCAAAACGGACGCGCCCTGAACCATGAGCCTGGCGCCCCCGTGGGAAATATCCAGAACCTTGCAGAAAATCGGGGTCGCGAGTTCTCCGGGGTCCACCCAAATGTCCCCATAAGACCTTTGACGGGTTGTCTCCCGCTTTTCCTCGATGGTCCGATTTCTGGAAAAGCCTATGCGCTGCCTGGAGCTTGTCATGACAACCTTCGTCGAAGCCTTGGAGTTTCGCGAGTTCGCCAAAACATCGGCCGAAACCTTTGCTGTTTTGCTAATAGGGTTCGACAACTTTACGCATGGCTAAGGAAGATGGTAAATTTCGAGCTGCGCCAAAGCGGCCAGGCCTTGCGCGAGCCGATCCTTTATCGGGTGCCGCTTGCCGGCGCGTCCACTTCAATTTATATGCGCCGGATATGCGAGGACGCCCTTGCGGGGGAACGGCCCAAACACAATCTCATGTGACGAGGCGAGGCAGGCTCGAAACGGGCTTACGCATAAGCCGTGACGAATCCGCCTCCTGTCGGACCGCTACGGGGTCCAAAAATATTACATTAATGGAAGGACCGGAAAAAAATGGCTAAGATTATCGGCATCGACCTCGGCACGACCAACTCCTGCGTCGCCGTCATGGATGGGTCGAGCCCCAAGGTCATCGAAAACGCGGAAGGCGCGCGCACGACGCCTTCGATCGTCGCTTTCACCGACGACGGCGAGCGTCTCGTCGGCCAGCCCGCCAAGCGCCAGGCGGTGACCAATCCCGAGAAAACCTTCTTCGCGATCAAGCGACTGATCGGCCGCACGTTCGAAGACCCGATGACCAAGAAGGACATCGGCCTCGTTCCCTATTCGATCGTCAGGGCCGGCAATGGCGACGCCTGGGTGGCGGCGGCCGGCAAGCAATATTCGCCTTCGCAGATTTCGGCCTTCATCCTGCAAAAGATGAAGGAGACCGCCGAGGCGCACCTCGGGCAAACCGTCACGCAGGCGGTCATCACCGTCCCGGCCTATTTCAATGACGCCCAGCGTCAGGCCACCAAGGACGCCGGCAAAATCGCCGGCCTCGAAGTGCTGCGCATCATCAACGAGCCNNGCGACGGCGTGTTCGAGGTGAAGTCCACCAATGGCGACACCTTCCTGGGCGGCGAGGATTTCGACAATCGCGTCGTCGAATATCTCGCCGGCGAGTTCAAGAAAGAGCAGGGCATCGACCTCACCAAGGACAAGCTCGCGCTGCAGCGTCTGAAGGAGGCGGCGGAAAAGGCCAAGATCGAACTCTCCGCCGCGACGCAGACGGAGATCAATCTGCCTTACATCACGGCCGACGCCTCGGGACCGAAGCATATGGCCCTTAAGCTCACGCGCGCCAAATTCGAGGCGCTGGTCGACGATCTGATCCAGCGCACGATCGAACCTTGCCGCAAGGCGCTCAAGGACGCGGGCATGTCGGCGGGCGAGATCGGCGAAGTGGTGCTGGTCGGCGGCATGACCCGCATGCCCAAGGTGCAGGAAGTCGTCAAGCAGTTCTTCGGCAAGGAGCCGCATAAGGGCGTCAACCCCGACGAAGTGGTGGCGATCGGCGCCGCCGTGCAGGCTGGCGTGCTTCAGGGCGACGTGAAGGACGTGCTGCTGCTCGACGT
>PLZT01000665.1:0-1456 GCA_003152255.1 Methylocystaceae bacterium
GCGCTGATCGCGCGGCCCGAGCTGCTGATCGCCGACGAGCCGACCGGCAACGTCGATCCGACGCTGGCGCGCCGGCTGCTGCGGCTGTTCGTCGAATTGCACAAATCCGGCACCGCCGTGGTGATCGCCACCCACGACCTCGCTCTGATGGAGCAATATGACAGCGCCCGCCGGCTCGTCCTCGCGGACGGACGACTGCATGTGTTCGAATGAGCCGCCCAAAGGAGCGCCCGTGAGAGTTGGAGCCCCATGACGCAAAGCCCGCTGCGCAAAGCTTTCGGCTGGACGAACCCGGCGCCCGGAGAGCCCGGGGAGGAGAACGCCCCGCCGCGCGAGCAGCCGCTGGCGCCGACCGATTCGATCGCCGGGCGCTCGCTGGTCATTGTGATCTCGATCATGACTTTTCTCGCGGCGCTGGCGGCGGGGGCGGCGTTGATGGTCGCCGACGCCAGCGCCGACTGGCGCAAGGAGGTGGCGCGCGAGGTCAGCGTGCAGGTGCGCTCCATGCCCGGCCGCGACATAGAAGCGGACGTGGCCGGCGCCGCCAAAATGGCGCGGTCGACGCCGGGCGTGCGCGACGTCCGCGTTTACACGAGGGCCGAATCCGAAGCGCTGCTGGCGCCCTGGCTTGGCGAGGGACTCGATCTTTCCGAGCTGCCGACGCCGCGCATGATCGTCGTCACGCTCGACGCCGACAAACGCCCCAATCTCGCCGAGTTGAAGGACGAACTCGCCGCCAAGGCGCCGGCCGCGACGCTCGACGACCACCGCCTGTGGCTCGAGCGGCTCGGCGCCATGGCGAGCACCGTCGTCGCGGTCGCCGCGCTGATTTTCGTGCTGATCGTCGCGGTCATGGCGGTGGCGGTCGCCTCGGCCACCCGCGCGGCTGTCGCCACCAATCGCGAGATCGTCGAGGTTCTGCACCTCGTCGGCGCGAGCGACGATTTCATCGCGCGCGAGTTCGAGCGCCGCTTTCTGGCGCTCGGTCTGCGCGGCGCGCTAATCGGCGGCGGCGCGGCGGCGGCGTTTTTCGCGCTAGCCGGTTTCGTGGCGCGGCGCGTCGACACGACGCCGGGCGGCGAACAAATCGAGGCGATGTTCGGCAGCGTCTCGCTGGGGCTGAGCGGCTACGGCGTGATCCTAATTCTATCGGCGGTGGTCGCGCTGCTGACCGGGCGGATGTCCCGCATGATCGTCATGCACCGGCTGCGCGAATTGAATTGATCCGCTCTCGAGCGCAACACGCGTCGCGTCAACAAAACACGTCGCAATCGCGGGCCGGAATATTTACGTTCAATCGAGCAACATGGCGCGCGGGAGCGCGGGGGAGCGGTCGGCCGTGACGATGGGGAGCCACAATTCGCGATCGCGAGGATTTCGCGTGGGGCGAATGGCCGCGCTCTCGGCGGTTTGCCTCTGCGGCTTCGCGCTGTCGGCGCTGGTCGCCGGCTTCGTC